>JAITJZ010000017.1 GCA_031278655.1 Bifidobacteriaceae bacterium | reverse complement strand
AGAATCTCGAAGTCGACCTGGACATCGGCCAGCGCCTTGACCGTGTCGACGGTGAAGGCGGCGTTGTTGGAAGTGGTCGGGTCGGCCGTGGTCGATGCCGCCACGGCCACGTTGACCAGGACGGCGCCGTTGTTCAGGCTGGCGTCGGCCGTCACGGGGATGTACACGGTCGCACTGTAGCCGTTAGCCAGGTCGGTCAACGCGCAGGTCACGCTCCAGGACTGGGTTTGCTGTTCCGCTTGCGCCTGGCAAACGCCCGGCCAATTCGTGGCGCTCTGGTCCGGCGTCAGGCCGACGGGAATGGTGTCGACCACGGTGACGTCGGCCGCGGCGTCCGGGCCGTTGTTGGTGACCTTCAGAATGTAGGTGCCGGCCTCGCCGGCGGTGAAACCGCTTGAGGACTTGGTCAAAGCCAGGTCCGCCTGCGGCTCGCCGCGATGCACCCACTTGGCCTGGTTGTCGGTCTCATCCGGATCGTAGGTGTCGCTGGAGACGGTCGCGGTCTGGGTCGGTGTCGCGTCAGGAGCGTACGCAGTTGCGCCGACCTTCCCGACCACAGTGATGTTCCAGACCCCTCCGACCGGCAAGGAAGCCAGTTCGCAGGTGGCCGAAGCGTTCAAACACGAACCGCTCCGATACTGCGTAAGGGAGACCAAAGACATTCCCTCCGGCAGGACGTCCTCCAACGTAACGTTGACGGCGTCCGAGGGACCGTTGTTGGTGACCGTGATCTCGTAAGTGACCTGCGAGTTGGCGGCCGGAAGCTTCGGTTGAGTAGTGGTCTTGGCGACCGCCAGGTCGGCCGCGGTGTCGACAGTGGTGGTCACACCCGGCGGGTCGGACGGATCCTGGGCGCAGTCGCTTGAGCAGGTCACCGTGGCCGAGTTGGTGACGGTGGAACCCTGAGCGGCCGAGGCCGAGAGCAGGACGCCCGTGATCTTGATGGTGGCGATGCCGCCGGCGCCACCCGGGGCGCCCGGACCGGGCAGGGCCCCAACAGCGCAAGTCACAGTCGGCGCGGCGCCGGTTGTGATGGCGCAGGAACCGCGGTCAGACGTGACCAAGGTACCGGAGTCAGCGCTGAGCTGCGCCGGCAGGGTGTCCGTCACCACCACGCCGGCCGCGTCCGAGGGACCCTGGTTCTGAGCGGTGATGGTGTAGTCAATGCGCGTCCCGGCCACGGCGCTGGCCGGGCCGGTCTTGGTCAACTTGATGGTGCTCTGGGCCGCCCCCGGCGTGACCGTGGCGCTGGTCAGGTTGTCGCTCTGGACCGGATCGAAGGTCTTGGAAGTGACCGCGGCCTGGTTCTCCGTCGCCGTGGCGACGTGCGCCATCAGGTAACCGGTGACCTTGACCACCGCCGTCTGCTTGGGCTTCAGCCGGCCGAGGCCATCGGTGCTGGTCACCTGGCACTGGAAGGTCGCGGGCGAGGTCAAAGAGTCGGGGCAGGTGACCTTGACGTCGCCCTCGGCGCCGCCCGTGCCGGCGCCACCCGTGGCGCCGGTCAGCACCAACTTGGACGAATCCGCCACCGTGTCAGAGATGATCACTCCCGTGGCGTCCGAGAGGCACCCCTCCGGGTTGGTCGCGGGGGCGGAGCCGGGCTTGCATTGGTTGGTGACCGTCAGCGTCCAGGCGATCTCCTTGCCAGGCACAACCGTCTGAGGGGTTGGGGTCTTTGTGATCCCAAGATCGGCTTGGTGGGTCATCGGGATCGAGACGGTGGCGACGTTGTTGGACATCACCGGGTCGAACGAGGTCGTGGTCACCGAGGCGGTGTTGGACATGGTGGTGGCCAGCGAATCCGATTTGGCCGAGCCGTTAATGAAAATGGCGATCTCTTGGCCGAGGTTCAGACTCGGCAGGCCGGTGCAGACCACCTGGCCGTCAGCCGTCGAGCAGGTCCCCGACCCCCCGGCGCCGCTCCAGGTCGCGCCCGTCGCCACATAATCCGCCGGCAACGGATCGGTCACCGTCAGACCAGTCGCCTGGCTGGGGCCGAGGTTCGTCACCCTCAAGGTGGTGCGCCCGGCCTGCCCGGCTATGGCCGGATTCGGCGTCATGTCCTTGGTGATGGAGACATCTGCCTTCAGGCCCACCGGCGTGGCCACCGGCGGGGTGTCGTAAGTGGCGGGCGTCTTGGTGGTGGCCGTGATGTAGTCGAGATGGGCGACGTTCCGCACGGTTGAGCCCCCGGCGGTGTCCGCGATCCTGACCTGGAACTGATAAGAGGTCGAATCCCCCACGCGGATGGTGCCACCGGCGGAGCTGGTGGCGCCAAAGCCCAAGTTGACACAAACCTGGGGCTTCGACGGATCGGAAATGTCATATTTGCCCAGGCTGGAGCCGTCGTCCGGCAACGCCAACGGCGTGGCCAGCCCATAGTCGCTCGGGGCCGAGACCAGGGTCAGGCTGCCCGGCACATAGGTCGAGCCCGCTGGGATCGGGTCGCAGGCGACCGAGTTCGTGGCCGGGTCCTGGCCGGTGTTGTTATACGTCATCGTGTACTGCAAAGTGTCCCCCGGCCAGGCGCCGTCAGAACTCGTCAAGTTGACCCCGGCCTTGGTGGAAGTCGTGAAATCCGGGGCGTAGAGGTTGATCGCCAACGCCACAACGCCCGGGTAATAGACGTCGCCGCCGGTGCGGAAACTGAAAGTGGCGTCCGTGGCGCCATTCTCGATCGCCCCGGAGACGCCCAAGTTCTTGATGTCGAAGCCGAGCATGTTCTGGAAGGCGGGATTCTTGGTCGTGACGTAGTCGCCGTTCAGGGAGTTGACCGAGTCGAAGAAGTTAGAGCCGGGAGACACCGCCGTCGCCAGCTGAGTGGTCCCAAGCAACGTGTAGTCGCTGGTCTGCGCCAGATCGCCCTCATAGGCGACCATCGACAATTGGGCGTCGACCAAGCCGCTCTCGGGCGCCAAGAAACCCGAGACCGTGATTGAGTCCTGATACAGGGAATTCACCGTGGTGAAGCCCTCGAAAACAGTCAGGTTGCGCAGCGGCAGGCCCGGCGCCGTGTAAGCGACCATCATGGACCAGCCCGCGTAGCGGTCCAAACCAGTGCCGGCCTGGACATCGGCGCCCCAATACTCGCCGTTGGGGCCGCCCGGGAGCGCCTGAACCCACGCGGTGACATCCGCAGAAGCCTGATAGGCGCCATTCTGACTGGAGTTCAAGGCCATCAGCGAGCCCGTGACATTGCGGTAAGCGGTTTCGCCGGGGAGTTTGAACTTCATGGTGTGGGCCAAGGATTGATCGCCCGGATACACCGGCGAACTGCCGCCCGCCGTCAGCCGAGCGCCCCAATACAGCCGCGCGAACAGCACCTGCGCGCCATCGGGCAAATCCAAGAACGAGGACGACGACGTCTTGGTCGAAGCGTCGCCATCGACGTCCAAATAGACCATGCGGAAGCTGTTGTTGTCCCACTTGCCGCCCTTCTGCGCCTGACCGGTGCAAGGGTCGCCGGCCGTGGTGGGACAGGTCAGCAAGCCATTTCCAATGGCGATCACGGCGCCGTTGACATTGGCCTCGAACGCCTTTTGGAATTTGGCGGACGGGTCCACCGCCTCGGCCGGCTTGGTGCTCACCGTCAAGACACCCGCCAACGCCAGCGCCGCCGCCGCCGTCATGGTCGCCACTCGCCTGATACTCGCCATTGTCTTCTCCACCGTTCGCAGACTATTGGGTCCCTGTTAGGCGCAAACTTGAAAACGCTTATGGCCATGTTAGTAGCGCCAGCGGCCCGGCGCCGCACACCTGTATCGCCGCCAAGGCGTCGGAATACCCAGAACGCGCCGCTCGGGGGCGGTTTGGGGGCCGTTTGGGGGGCGGTTCGGGGGCCGGTCAGGCCGTCTCAGCGGGCGCGCAGTTGGGCCGGCAGGTCACGCCAACGCCGCCCGATGCCGCGCAGTTCCGCCCGGCGCGCCTCGCCCGTCCCAGCCCGGCCGGCCTGGGCGCCTCGGGGGCGCTCCAACTTGACCTCCAGGCGTTCGGCAGAAAGGCGTTCGGCCAGGCCAGCACCCCATTCGACGGCGGTGACGGAATCCTCCAAGTCAGCGTCGAGGTCGAGGGCGTCCAATTGCCCGAGCCCATCCAACCGGTAAGCGTCGACGTGCAACAGCCCCGGCCCGCCGCCCAGCGCCGGATGATGCCGGGCGATCACGAACGTCGGCGAGCTGACGCGGCCGCGCACGCCCAAGCCCTCGCCGAGCCCCTGAACCAGAGTGGTCTTGCCCGCGCCCAACTCCCCGGACAAAATCAACAAGTCGCCCGGCTGCGCCAATTCGCCCAGCCGCCTGCCCAAGGCCCTGGTCGCGGCGGCGGTCGGCAGGTCGAGCGCGACCGCGGCGACGGCATCGGCGGCCTGACTGGACGGACCCCCGGCGGCGGCCTCTGACCGGCTCACGACGGCTGGGCGCTCTGGGCGCCGCCGTCGACGTAAACCCGCTCAAGGTGGGCCGGCAGGCGGGTGGTGACCTCATAGGAAATGGTGCCGACCGCATCGGCCCAGTCTTGGGCGGTGGGCTCGCCGTCCGCGCCCGGCCCGAACAGAACCACGCGATCACCCTCGCGTTCCGGCGCGTCCGGCCCCAAGTCGAGCACGAACTGGTCCATGCAAACCCGCCCGGCGATCCGCAGATCGCGCCCGCCCACACGCACCGGGCCAACGTTGGTCGCCGCCCTGGGGATGCCGTCGGCGTAGCCCAAGGGCACAATCCCGGTGACCGTGCGCCGGTCGGTGACGTAGGCGTGCCCGTAGGACAGCCCCTGGCCCGCCGCCACGGTCTTGACCAGCGACAGGTAGGACTCAAAGGTCATGGCCGGCGCCAGACCCAGTTCGGCCGGCCCGGCCACCGCCGGGATGGGGCTCAGCCCGTACAACGCCAGGCCGGGGCGCACCAAGTCATAGGTCACCGCCAGCCCCGTCAGCAGCGCGGCCGAGTTGGCCAGATGGCGGACCTCGAAACGCGCCCCCAACCGCCCGGCCAGGCTGAGGCCGTCGCGGAACGCCTCCATCTGGGCGGCGATGGTCGGGTTGCCGGGGTCATCGGCGTAGGCGAAATGGCTCCACGCCCCCCGCGCGCGGACGGCGCCCTCGGCCTCGAGCGCGAGCGCCTCGCGCACCAGGTCCTCCCAGGCGTCGCGGGGCGCGCCCGCGCGCCCCAGACCGGTGTCGAGTTTCAGGTGGACCACGGCTGGGCGGCCCGCCCGCCGGGCCGCCCCCGCGATCGCCTCCAGCGCCGCCGGGGTGGACACGCCCAATTCGATCCCGCGCTCAATGCCCTTGGCGAAGTCCGCGTCCGGCTCATACAACCAGGCCAGGATTCTGGCGCCGGATCGCTGCGGCCCCAGCGCCGCCTCGATGGCCAGCGCCTCCTTCAACTGCGCCACGCCCAGGTGGGTCGCCCCCGCCTCGATGGCGGCGCGAGCCGCCGGCACGGCGCCATGGCCGTAAGCGTTGGCTTTGACAACCGCCATCAATTCGGCCGGCCCGGCCGCCTGCGCCAGGCGACGGGCGTTGTGGCGGATCGCGTCCAGGTCAATGACCAGCCGGGATCGGTGCACGGACCGATCCTAATGCTTGTCTGGGCGCCGCGTGCGCGCTGGGCGCCGCGTGCGGGCTGGGCGCCGCGTGGGCGCTGGGCGCCGCGTGCGCGCTGGCAGACGGGTGGGCACTGGGCGCCGCGTGCGCGCTGGCAGACGGGTGGGCGCTGGGGGCCGCGTTGACGCTGGGGACCGCCAGACGGCATCGGCGGCTTGGGCCGTCAGCGGCGCTGGACCGCTGACGGCGCCGGACTGCTAACGGCGCAACAGCTCCGCGATCGTGGCGGGCAGGGCCTCGATCACGTCGAGGGCGGCGATCGGTTTGCCGATCGACCCGGTGACCTGGTCCGCGCCGCAAGCCTTGACGGCCGCCCGCCCGTGGACCATGGCGCCCAGGGCCGCCAACTGGGCGGGAAGCTCCGGGACTATCGCCACCGAATCGCCGTGCCCGGCCAACAGCGCCCCGATCAACCCGGTCAGCACATCGCCGGTCCCGGCCGTCGCCAGCCAAGGCGTGCCCTCATCCTCGACATAAAGCGATCCGTCCTGACCCGCCACCACCGTGGCCGGGCCCTTCAACAAAATGGTGCCGCCCACCAACTCCGCCGCCAGCTTCGCGTACGCCACCGGCTGCCGTTCGACCTGCGCCCGCTCGGTGTCCACCCCGCGATCCGTCAACAACGTGGCCAACTCGCCAGCGTGCGGCGTCAAAATGATCCAAGGGTCCAGCCGCCCCGGCGCCCGCGGCAGGAGCTGGAACCCGCCCGCGTCCAACACCGACGCCACCCTTTCGGCTTTGGCCCACTTCAGCGCGCGGGCGATGCGCGAGATCTGATCGTCAGCGCCCGCGGCCACGCCCGGCCCCAGCGCCCAGGCGCCCACCCGGCCGCCGCCGGGCACCACTTCTGGCCGGCGCGACAGCACGCGCTCGACGGCGCGATCCGGCCCCAAATACCGGACCATGCCGACGCCTGTCGCCACCGCCGCCGCCGTGGTCAGCACCGCCGCGCCCGGGTAGGTCTCCGATCCGGCCACCACGCCGAGCACGCCCCTGGTGTACTTGTGGTCGCTGCGGCGCGGCACCGGCCACAGTTCGAGGGCGTCGCTGGCCTGAATCCGCTGGGCGGTCGGCTCCCCGGCCTCGGCCAACTGCGGCCCCAGGCCCAGGTCGATCAACTCGATCCGGCCGAACAAGCCCGAGGCCGGCGGCAGCAGCGCCGCCGGCTTGTAGGCGCCGAAGGTGACGGTGATGTCGGCCGGCAGGACTTGGCCGCCCACCGAGCCGTCATCGACGCCTATCCCGCTGGGCAGGTCGATGGCCACAACCGTGGGCCGCGTCTGGCGCCGGTAACGCAGGGGCGCGTCCAGTCCCGCCTCGACGATCAGCGTTGTCACCAGCGCCGCCGAATGTCCGGACAGGGGGCCGCGGGCGCCGATCCCCAGCAGGGCGTCGACCAGCACCTCGCAGCGGCTGGCCTGATCGGCCACCTGCTCGATCGGCGTGTAGGCGCCCGGCCCGCCCTCGGCGATGGTCCGCAACCGCCCCCCGGCCTGCTCGAACGCGGCCCGGCCGGCGGCGTGCACCCGGCTGCCGACCGCCACGGCGGTGACCGCGACGCCCCGGCGCGCCAAGCGCGCCCCGGCGAACAAAGCGTCCCCGCCGTTATTGCCGGTGCCCACCAGCAGCACCACCGAGGCCCCGGCCGCGTGCCCGCGCCGTTGCCGCAATTCCCTCAGAATCGCGGCCGCGGCCGCCTGCGCCGCCCGAGCCATCAACTCGCCGTCCGGCAGCCCAGCCATGACCGCTGTCTCGGCGGCATCGACTTGGGCGGCGGTATAACTAACGATCATCGCCCCCAAGCCTATTGGAGAACCCCCGCATCCGGCTCCCCCCGGGGCTGCGCCCCCCGCCCCAAGACGTCGGCTTGCGACCGGCGCACGCAAGTCCGGTCAAGTTGACGCGCCGCAAACTTGACCGGGGTTAGCGACCACCAGGGGTGGTTTAGAGGGGGTCTGGGGTTTGGGACTGACCGGCGGCGAACAGGTCGGCGGCCCTGGCCGTGAGCGGTCCCAGGCGGCCGCCGCCGACTGGGCGGCCGTCGGCCGCCACCACGGCCTGCACATTGCGGCCGGACGAGGTTATGAAAACCTCGTCCGCCTCCCACAAGGCCGCCATCGGCACAGACAATTCCTCGACCTCGGTCCACTCCAGGAGCAGATTGCGGGTCACCCCGCCCAGCGGCCCGTCGCTCAAGGGCGGCGTCACCAAGCGGCCGCCCATGCCCAGGAAAACATTCGACCCGGTCCCTTCCGTCAACCGGCCCACGGTGTTCCCGAAGATCGCCTCGGACGCGCCCGCCGCCTGGGCCAATGACAAAGCCAGCGCGTTCTCGGCATAAGAAATGGTCTTCAGCCCCGCCAGCGCCCCGCGCTCATTGCGGGTGAACGGCACCGTGATGACCGAAGTCTCGGCCGGCTCAAGATCGTGACTCGAAACCAACGCGAACACCGACGGGCGCGAACCCGGCAAACGCCCCGACCCGATCCGGCCCAGACCAGCCGTCAGGGTCACTCGCACCACATCGACCGGCCCGTTCAGCCGCTCCGCGTTGGCCGCCAAAACCTCCACCACCGCGCGGCGGACCAAATCGCCAGGGAACTCAAGCCCCAGACCAGAGGCCGAACGGGCCATCCGGCGCAGGTGGCGGGTCAAGGCGAAAGCTTGGCCGCCAATCACCCTCATGGCCTCGAAGACGCCATCGCCCACGGTGATGCCATGGTCCAACAGCGGCAAGGTCGCCTGGCCGGCCGGCGTCAACTGGCCGTTGACCCAAGCGATCCCGGCGGCATCGGGCAAATTCGCCAACCCTCGCCACCCCTACTCGACCGTGACCGACTTGGCCAGATTGCGCGGCTGATCCACGTCCAGGCCCTTGGCGCTGGCCAGGGCGCAGGCGAAAATCTGCAACGGCACCACCGACACCAGCGGCGCCAGGAGCGTCGGCGTGCGCGGCACCCAAAAAACAGTGTCGGCGTGGGCGGCGGCGGCGCGGTCGCCTTCCTCGGCCACCACCAAGGTGCGGGCGCCGCGGGCGCGGACCTCCTGGATGTTGGACAACACCTTGTCATGCAGCACGTCGCGCCCGCGCGGGCTCGGCACCACCACGAAGACCGGCTGGCCCTGGTCGATCAGGGCGATTGGACCGTGTTTCAACTCGCCGGCGGCGAAGCCCTCGGCGTGGATGTAGGCCAACTCCTTGAGCTTCAGCGCCCCCTCCATGGCCACCGGGTAGCCGACGTGGCGGCCCAAGAACAGCACAGAGGTGGCGTCCTTCATCTCGCTGGCGAGCCGCCGGATGGCCGCCTCGCCGTCGATCACCCGCTGAATCTTGGCCGGGACGGCGTCGAGTTCGCGCATGACCGAGCGGACCTCGTCCGGGAACATGGTGCCGCGCGCCTCAGCCAGATAAAGGCCCAACAGGTAGGTGGCCGCGATCTGGGCCAGGAACGCCTTGGTCGAGGCGACCGCCACCTCGGGCCCGGCGTGGGTGTAAAGGGCGGCGTCAGATTCGCGCGCGATGGTCGAACCCATGGTGTTGACCACAGCCACCACCTTGGCCCCCTGCTCGCGGGCGTGGCGGATGGCCATGATCGTGTCCATGGTCTCCCCCGACTGGGAAATCGCCACCACCAACGTCTGTTGGTCGACCACCGGATCGCGGTAGCGGAACTCGTGCGCCAACTCGACCTCCACCGGGATGCGGCACCAATGCTCGATGGCGTATTTGGCGACCTGGCCGGCGTAGGAGGCGGTGCCGCAGGCGATGACCACGATCTTGTCGACCGCCCGCAACAGCGACTCATCGATCCGCAACTCGTCCAACTGCATCCGCCCGGCCCGGCTGACGCGGCCCAACAGCGTGTCCCGCACGGCGTTCGGCTGGTCGTGGATCTCCTTGTCCATGAAGGTCGGGAAACCGCCCTTGACAGCGGCGGAGGCGTCCCAGTCGACAGTGAAGCGGCGCGGCTCGACCGCCCGGCCGTCGAAGTCCGTCACCGTCACCGACTCGGGGGTGATGGTGACCACCTGGTCTTGGCCCAGTTCCAGGGCCTGATCGGTGCGGGCGATGAAGGCGGCCACGTCCGAGCCGAGGAAATTCTCGCCCTCCCCCAAGCCGACCACCAGCGGCGACGTCCGGCGCGCGCCAACCACCAGATGCGGGTTGTCGGCCGCCACCGCCAGCAGCGTGAAGGCGCCCTCGAGGCGGCGCGCGACGCTTCGCATGGCCTGCGCCAAGTCGCCGATGGCCGCGTGGGCCCGCGCGATCAGATGGGCCGCGACCTCGGTGTCCGTCTCCGATTGGAACTCGACGCCGGCTTCGATCAGTTCCTGGCGCAGGAGCGCGTGGTTCTCCAAGATGCCGTTGTGGACCACCGCCACCGAGCCGTCCTGGCTCATGTGCGGATGGGCGTTGCGGTCGGTCGGGCCACCGTGGGTGGCCCAGCGGGTGTGCCCAATCGCGGCGCTGGCCAGCGGCAACGGATGGGCCGCGAGTTGTTCTTCGAGGGCCGCCAGCTTGCCGGCCCTCTTGGCGAAGCTGAGCCCCAGCTCGTTGGCGACCACGATCCCGGCCGAGTCATAGCCCCGGTATTGCAGCCGCGCCAGCGCCTCCCGCGCGACCTCCAGCGGCCGCTCCGAATTCTCCCGGCCGACATAGCCGATGATTCCGCACATGCCGAATACCGTAACAGCGCCCGCCGCCAGAATCAGCCGCCGGGCTAGACTCTAGGGTCATGGCGCATCCCCGAAGTTTTTTCGCGGAACTGTCCCCCGACACCACCGTGGTGGCCGCCGGCAGACCCGATTGGAATCAGGGAGAACCCGTCAATCCCCCCGTCTTGTTCAGCTCGACTTTCATCTCGCGCGGGGTGCCGAGCGAGGCCGAGCCCGCCTACGCCCGCTACGACAACCCCTCCAACCATCCGGCGGAGCAGGTCATCGGCTTGGCTGAGGCGGGGCCGAACGACGCGGTCCTGTTCGCCTCCGGCATGGCGGCCATCGACGCCGCCTTCGCGCTGATCCCGCCCGGAGGGCGCCTGGTCATGCCGGCGCACGCCTACAACGGCACCTTGGGGTTGGCCCGGCAGCTGGCGGCGCAGGGGCGCGTCAGGTTGTCGACGGTGCCGATCGACCAGGCCGATGCCGTGGTGGCGGCGTTGGCGGGAGGCGAAGGTTGCGCGCCCGCGGCTTTGCTTTGGATCGAGACACCCACCAACCCGCTGCTGGAGATCGCCGACGGCCCGGCGTTGGTTGAGGCGGCGCACCAGGTCGGGGCGATCGTGGCGGTCGACAACACCCTGGCCACGCCTCTCGGCCAACGGCCGCTGGAGTGGGGCGCGGACATCGTGGTCCATTCGGCGTCGAAGTGCCTTGGCGGCCACAGCGACCTGATAATGGGGGCGGTGGTGGCCGTCTCGGCCGAACATGACACCTCCTTGCGGGACTTCCGCCGCATCCACGGCGCCACGCCTTCGGCTTTCGACGGTTTCCTGCTGCTGCGCGGCCTGCGCACCTTGGCGCTGCGCACGGAGCGGTCCAACGCCTCGGCCGCGACCCTGGCCCGCCGCTTGGAGACCCACCCGGCGGTGGAGAAGGTCATCCATCCGTCGTTGGCCTCGCATCCGGGCCACGCCATCGCCAAAGCGCAGATGAGCGGTTTTGGCGGGGTTGTCTCGATCGAGTTGGCGGGCGGCGCGGCGGCGGCCGATGCCGTGGCCGCCCAGACCCGCTCGTGGGCGCCGGCCACCTCACTTGGCGGCGTCGAGTCGATGCTGGAACGCCGCCGCCGTTGGCCGGGCGAGTTCACCGATGTGCCGGAAAGCCTCATCCGCCTGTCAGTCGGCGTCGAGAATGTTGACGACCTCTGGGCCGACCTTTCCCAGGCGCTCGACCGCGGTTGACTCAGCCTGGATGCGTTTGCGCAGGCCAGGCCTGGTAACGCGAGCCTTCTGAGCGGAACGGGCGGGCCAGCAGCTCGCGGCCCATGCTGCGGGCGTCCACGCCCTCGTGGACAACAGCCACCACCCCGTCAGTGATCGGCGTCTCGACGCCGATCGAGCGCGCCAGCGAGCGGACCGCCAGGCAAGTCTCAACCGCCTCGGCGATCCCCTTGGTGGCGGTCACCGCCTCCGCCACGCCGAGGCCCTGGCCGATCCGCTGGCCGACCTGATGATTGCGTGACAGCGGCGACAGGCAGGTCGCCGCCAAGTCCCCGAACCCGGCCATGCCGGCGAAGGTCTCCAAGTCCGCGCCCAGGGCCAGGCCGACGCGGGTCATCTCCGCCAGGCCCCTGGTCATCAGCGTGGCGCAGGTGTTCAGCCCGTAGCCCATGCCTTTGGCGGCGCCCACCGCCAGCGCCACAATGTTCTTCATGGCGCCGCAGATCTCAACGCCGATGACGTCGTTGTTGGTGTAGGGCCGCAGGTAGGCCGTCGCCATCGCCGCCGCCACCGAGCGGGCGACGGCCTCGTCCGGGCAGGCCACCACCGTGGCCGAAGGCTGGCGCTTGATCAGTTCCCCGGCCAGGTTGGGGCCGGAGACAACGGCCACGCGCTCGGGCGGCAGATCGGCGGCGGCGGCCAGGACCTCGGACATGCGCCGCCCCGTGCCCAACTCGACGCCCTTGATCAAAGACGCCAACACGGCATCGGCGGGCAGGGCGTGGCGCAACTGGGCGACCGCCGAACCGGCCGACTGCGCCGGCACCGCCACCGCCACGACATCGGCGCCCTCAAAGGCCCAAACCGGGTCCGCCCCGGCGGCCAGCGCCGGCAACTGGACGCCGGGGTAATTGCGCGGGTTGGCCCCCTGCGCCAAGGCGGCGGCCAGGGCCGCGTCGCGGGTCAGGACGCGGATCTGGGCGCCGGCGTCGGCGCAAAGCTGCGCGAAGGCGGTCCCCCAGGCGCCGGCGCCGACCACAGCCAGGCGGGTCATGAGCCGGCCTTCGACGCGAACTGGTTGTGCGGTTCTGCGGGCGGCGTCTGGCCGCGCAATTGGGCCACCATCTCGGTCAGCACGCGCATCAGGCGCTCGGTGCCGACCCGCGCGGCCGCGCCCCGGTCCGGCCAGGCGGCCAGGTCGCTGAGGTCGATGGCCGGTCCGGCCTGAACCTCCACCCGTGTGCGCGGGAAGACGCGCGGGAACTTGCGGCCGCGCGGCAGCAGCCGTTGGGCGCCCCACTGCGCCACCGGGATCAGCGGCGCGCCGGTGTCGAGGGCCAGCCTGACGGCGCCGGGCCGCCCGCGCATCGGCCAGCCGGCCGGGTCGCGGGTGACCGTCCCCTCCGGGTAGACCAGGACCAGGCCGCCTTCGGCGATGGCCGCCTCGGCCCCGGCCAGGGACCGGCCGGCGCTGGCGGTGCCGCGGTGGACGGGAATCATTTTCATGGACCGCATGGCCGCGCCGACCACCGGCGCGTCGAACAGGGATTGTTTGGCCAGCGCCTGCGGCGGCCGCGCCAGCCAGACCAGGAAATGCACCACCGCCAGGAAGTCGAACGACGAGATGTGGTTGGCGGCCGCGATGAACCCGCCCTCGGCCGGGAAGTTCTCCGAGCCGCGCCAGGTCCGCCTGGTCATCAGGAAGGACAGCGGCGCCAGAATGGCGATGACGATCTTGTAGCCGAGCGGCACTGGCGGTTTGGACATCCCCACAAGAGTAACGGCGGACGCCATCGGACCCGTCAACGCCGCCAATGACGGGCGCCGAGCGCCTCCAACTTGTCGGTGAAGTTCTCATAGCCGCGGTCGATCAGGCCGATCCCGCTGACCGAACTCCTGCCCTCGGCCGCCAGGGCGGCGATCACGTGCGAGAAGCCGCCGCGCAGATCCGGCACCTTGATATCGGCGGCCCTCAGCGGTGTTGGCCCGGAGATGACCGCCGAGTGCTCGTAATTGCGCCGCCCGAACCGGCACAACCGTTCCCCGCCCAGGCATTCGCGGTACAGCTGAATCTGGGCGCCCATCCGGCGCAGCGCCTTGGTGAAACCGAAACGCTTCTCATAAACCGTCTCATGCACAATCGACAAGCCTGTGGCCTGCGTCAACGCGACCACGAAGGGTTGCTGCCAGTCGGTCATGAAACCGGGGTGGACGGCCGTCTCGACCGCGATCGAGCGCAACTCGCCGCCCGGATGCCAAAACCGGATGCCGTCATCGGTGACGTCGAAGCGCCCGCCGACCTTCCGGAAATAATTCAGGTAGGCGGTCAGGTCCAACTGCCGGGCGCCGCGCACGGTGATGTCCCCGCCGGTGGCCAGCGCGGCCCCCGCCCATGAGGCCGCCTCGATCCGGTCCGGCAGCGCCACATGGTGATAACCGCGCAGCGAGTCGACCCCCTCGATCCGGTAGGTCCGGTCCGTCTCCAGCGTGATGATGGCCCCCATCTGCTGCAACACCGCCACCAGGTCCAGAATCTCCGGCTCGACGGCCGCGCCGCGCAGCTCGGTGATGCCCTCCGCCAGGACGGCCGTCAGCAGCAACTGCTCGGTCGCGCCGACGGACGGGAACTCCAATTCCATCTGCATGCCCTGCAGCCGCTTGGGCGCCCGCAGGCGGACGCCGTCCCGCTCTTTGGCGACCTCGGCGCCGAAGCGCCGCAGCGCCTCCAGGTGGTAGTCGATCGGCCGTCCGCCAATGTTGCAGCCGCCCAGGTCCGGGATGAAGGCCTCCCCCAGCCGGTGCAGCAGCGGCCCGCAAAGCAGGATCGGGATGCGCGACGAGCCCGCGTGCGAGATGATGTCGGCGCTCTTGGCCTGGCCCACGCCGGAGGGGTTCATGGCCAAGGTCCCGCCTGGGCCGTCGTGTTCAACGTCCACGCCGTGCGCCCGCAGCAGGTCCGAGACTATCTCCACGTCGCGGATTGTTGGGACGTTGAGCAGGACCGAGGGTCCCTCGCCCAGCAACGCGGCGACCATCGCTTTCGAGACGAAGTTCTTGGCCCCGCGCACAGTTATCTCGCCTGCTAGCGGCCGCCCGCCTTCGATCTCCAGGACATCACCAAACACAGACCCAGCCTACGCGGGACGGGCGGGCGCCACGGGCGCGTCCGGCAAGTGTTTCGCTGGCAGCGTCAGCGGGCGCCAAGCCTCGCGCCGGGCTTCGAAGGCGGCGATCTCGTCTTCGTGGCGCAGGGTCAGCCCGATGTCGTCCAGCCCCTCCATCAGCCGCCAGCGGGTGTAGGCGTCAATGCTGAAGGGCGCCACCAGGTCCCCGGCCCGCACCTGGGTCTCAACCAGGTCGACGGTCACTTCCAGCCCCGGCTCGGCTTCCAACAGTTTCCACAGTTGTTCGATGCCGTCTTGGTCCAGTTGGGCGGCCACCAGCCCCTGTTTGCCGGCGTTGCCGCGGAAGATGTCCGCGAAGCGGGCTGACAGGACCGCCTTGAAGCCGTAGTCGCGCAGCGCCCAGACGGCGTGCTCCCGGCTCGAGCCGGTGCCGAAGTCTGGGCCCGCCACCAGCACCGATCCGGCCTTATAGGCCGGGCGGTTGAGGACGAAGTCAGGGTCTGATGTTCGCCAGGCGGAGAACAACGCGTCCTCGAAACCCGATTTGGTCACCCGTTTGAGGTAGACCGCCGGGATGATCTGGTCGGTGTCAACGTTCGAGCGCCGCAGCGGCACGCCGACACCCGTGTGGACGGTGAACTTTTCCATTCGATTCGCTCCTGCTTCCGGTGCCTACAAGCTTCCAGCGCCCCGCCGGCGCCTACAAATCCAGCGGCGAACTGAGGGTGCCCCGGATGGCGGTGGCCGCCGCCACCAGCGGGCTGACCAAATGCGTCCGGCCGCCCTTGCCCTGGCGTCCCTCAAAATTCCGGTTCGAGGTCGAGGCCGAACGCTCGCCGGGCGCCAACTGGTCCGGGTTCATGCCCAGGCACATCGAGCAGCCGGCGTTCCGCCACTCCGCGCCGAAGGCCTTGAAAACCTTGTCCAGGCCCTCCTTCTCGGCCTGGATGCGGACGCGGGCGGAGCCCGGCACCACCAGCATGCGCACGCCTTGGGCCTTGGCCCTCCCGCCCACCACGGCGGCGGCGGCGCGCAGGTCCTCGATCCGGCCGTTGGTGCACGAGCCCAAGAAGACGGTGTCGACTTTGACCTGTTTCAGGGGCGTGCCCGGCGCCAGGTCCATGTACTCCAGCGCCTTGGCGATCGCCAAGCGGTCCTCGTCGCTGGCGGCCTCATCCGGGTCCGGCACGGACGCGCTCAGCGGCAGCCCCTGGCCGGGGTTGGTCCCCCACGTCACAAACGGTTCCAGAGCGTCAGCGTCGATGTCCACCTCGGTGTCGAAGACGGCATCGGCGTCCGTCTTGAGCGTCCGCCAATACGCCACCGCCTCATCCCAATCGCGGCCGGCCGGCGCGTGCGGGCGGCCCTTCAGGTAGGCGAAGGTGGCCTCGTCCGGCGCCACCATGCCGGCGCGGGCGCCCGCCTCGATCGACATGTTGCAGATCGTCATGCGGCCCTCCATGCTCAGGGCCTCGATGGCGGGTCCGCGATACTCCAACACGTAGCCTTGACCGCCGCCGGTGCCGATCTTGGCGATGACCGCCAGGATCACATCCTTGGCGGTGACCGCGTCCCGGAGGCGGCCGCGGACGTTGACGGCCATGGTCTTGAACCGCTTCAGCGGCAGGGTCTGGGTGGCGAGGACGTGTTCGACCTCGCTGGTGCCGATCCCGAACGCGAGCGCCCCGAAGGCGCCGTGGGTCGATGTGTGCGAGTCGCCGCAGACCACCGTCAGCCCCGGCATGGTCAAGCCCAGTTGCGGGCCGACCACGTGGACAATGCCTTGGTCGGCGTCGCCCAGGGAATGCAGGCGGATGCCGAACTCGCGGGCGTTGTTGCGGAGCGTGTCGATCTGCAGGCGCGAGGTCGGGTCGGCGATCGGCAGGTCGATGTTCAAGGTCGGGGTGTTGTGGTCCTCGGTGGCGATGGTCAAGTCGGGCCGGCGCGGGCGCCGGCCGGTCAGGCGCAGGCCCTCGAACGCCTGCGGCGATGTGACCTCGTGGACCATGTGCAGGTCTATGTAAAGCAGGTCGGGCGCGCCGTCTTGGCCGGGATGGACCACATGGGCGTTCCAGACCTTTTCCGCCAAGGTTGTGCCGGTTGGCATAAGGCTCCTCCGCAGCCGTTGGACAAAGGGTTAAGGGAACTTGCGTCTCACAGTTTGGAATGCGAGTATCAAGACATGGACAATACTAGCGGAGTCGGGGTGCTCGACAAGGCCGCCTCGGTGCTCAACGCTCTGGAGTCCGGACCAGCCACTTTGGCCCAATTGGTGCACATCACCGGGCTGGCGCGGCCAACCGTTCACCGCCTGGCCGTGGCCCTTGAGCATCACCGGATGGTCGACCGCGACATGCAAGGCCGATTCGTGCTCGGCCGCCGCCTGAACGAGCTCGCCGCCGCCGCCGGCGAGGATGTGTTGCTGGTCTCCGCCCAGCCGGTCTTGTCCGCCTTGCGCGACCACTCCGGCGAGTCGGCGCAGCTTTTCCGCCGCCAGGGCGACCAACGGGTCTGCGTCGCCGCCGCCGAGCGCCCCATGGGCCTGCGCGACTCCATTCCGGTGGGGGCGGTGCTGTCGATGAACGCCGGCTCGGCCGCGCAGGTGCTGCTGGCCTGGGAGGAGCCTGATCGGCTCCATCGCGGGCTGGTCGAGGCCCAGTTCACCGCCACCATGCTGGCGGCGGTCCGCCGCCACGGCTGGGCGCAGTCGGTGGCCGAGCGCGAGGCCGGCGCCGCCTCGGTCTCAGCGCCGGTGCGCGGGCCAAACGGCCGCGTGGTCGCGGCCGTCTCCGTGTCCGGCCCTGTCGAACGCATCTCGCGCCAGCCCGGCCGCGTCCACGCCGCCGCCGTGGTCGCGGCCGCCAACCGCCTGACCGAGATCCTGCTCCGGGCAGAAGAAACCCGCGAGTCCCGCGCCACCGCCGCGGGCGCGCACCGTCCGGCGGGCACCCCTGAGTCAGCGGCCTGAAGCCGGCGCCGCCGGAGCGAAGACCAAGCGAAACTTGATGTCCTGGTTGTAGTTCCCAAAGCCGCGGCCAAAGAGAGTCATGCCGCCGACCGCTCCGTCAGGCCCCACCGCGAAACGCACCACCATGTCACTGCTGGCGTCGAGGTCTAAGTCGTCGAGTGTCACGTCGGAGATGAGGCCACCGTCGATGTAAGTTCCGCGCCGATTGATGGACAGCAGTTTGAGGAGGCCGTACTGGTTCCAGTTGGGGTACCACCACTCGGGCGTGTACGTCCCGCGGACCTCGCCGAAATCGCCTGGGCTGGTCCAAGTCCCAATCGCCGTCTCGTTGAAGAAGAAATGGATGTCGCTGGGCCAGGTCTCAGCTATCCCCGGCGCCTCCGATGAGATCTCGAAGGACAGCTGGATTTCGATCGGCCGCTGGCCCAGCTCGAGGTAGTTGGGCAACCGATAACTGAGGTGGCCCTCGGTCAGCCAGACGATCCCAGCCCTGGTGCGTTCCGGCGAGTCGAAATAGCGAGGGTCGTCCTGCACCCCGATGAGATGGTCAGGGGTGGCGATCCCGCAGGTGGGCAGGGCGCGATAGCTTCCGAATTGGCCAATCGGAATCTCCTCCATGTACATGGTGGTCGAGTCGAGGTGTCCGTTCAGCGCGATGTGGAAGGCGTCCTCCCTGAGGAAGCAACGCTTCAGCGTGCCGCGCTTGCCGGCCTCAGCGCGCAACTCGACCAGGTCGGCATCAACCAGAACGCGCATGTTCTGCGTGATCGCGCCGCGACTGACGCCAAACTCCTCGGCCAATTCTCCAAGACTGACGCCAGCGTCGACGGCGATTCTCCGCAGCAGGTCTAGGCGCAACCTTGACCCCAGCGCCCGGCAAAACGTCACGACGTCATCGGAGGTGACGAATTCCCTCATCGGTGGCGAAACCTTCCTCATGTCGAGCGGGACGCGAGCAGGGCGCACCCGCTAAAGTGTTAGCTTAAGCTAAATCTTATCACTTGAGGAAAACCGTTCCGGGGTCGGCGCTACGAATTAGGAGCGGGCGAACGCCCGCTCCGGGTGTTCGGAGCCCACCAGTCCGCTGACAGGTCAGGCCAACTCGAACCGCAACGTGTGGAATGAACGCGGCGGCAGTTCAAGGCTGTGGCTTGTGGCCGGACCGCCGGAAGCCTTGACGCGGCGCAGGCTGACCGCGTTCGGCCTGGCGAAGGTGTTGGCCGCCTGTAACTGCGGTCCGTCGAGGACGGTGTGCTCAAACAACCGGGCCGATCCAACGCCCCGCAAATCGATCTCCACGCGGGCGGCCTCGGCGGAGATGTTGAGACAGAAAACGGTCAGCGCCAGACCCTCAGAACCGAGCACAACGCCTGTGTGCACCGCCGGCGCGTCGCCGTACTTGGTCTCGAGGGTGGGCGTGTCAACCGCCGCCGCGAGGACCAAGCCGCGCCCATGGCGGGACAGGCTGCGGAACGGGTGATAGATGGACTGCCTGATCGCGGGCCCGCCCGCCTGGGTGCGGATCGGGGCGATGACATTGACCAACTGCGCCAGGCAGGCGATCCTCACGCGATCAGCCCGATTGATGAGGGTCATGCCAAGGCCCGCTAACACCAGCGCGTCGAGCAGCGTGTACTCGTCTTCCAGCAGGGCGGGCGCCTCCTGCCACGGATGCGGGCTCTGACGGGTCTGATACCAGACGTTCCACTCGTCGAACGACAGGTCGACGCGCTTGCCACAACGCTTGAGGGCACGCACGTAATCGGCGGTGGCGGCCAGGGTCCCGATGAACCGGTCCATGTCGACGAAGGAAGCTAGGAAATCCAGATCGGATCCCTCGTGCTCGTAATAGCGGTGCAGCGACAGGTAGTCGACTTGCTCGTATGTCTCCTCCAGCACCACGCGGTCCCACTCAGGGAAGGTCGGCTGGAGCGCGGTCGAACTCCCGCACGCGACCAATTCAATCGACGGATCGACCCGGCGCATGATCTTGGCGGCCTCGCGGGCTTTGGCCCCGTACTCGCGGGCGGTCGCTCGTCCAAGCTGCCACTCGCCGTCCATCTCGTTGCCCAGGCACCACAGGCGCACGTTCCACGGCTCGCGGTGACCGTGCGCCACACGCCGGTCGGACAATTCCGTGCCGCCACGGAAATTGGTGTACTCCAGCAGTTCGCCGGCCTGCTTCGGGGTTCCTGTGCCAAGGTTGACCGCCCCCATAATCTCGGTTCCGGCCGCCTTCGACCAAGCGGCGAACTCGCCCCAGCCGAAGCGGTTGGACTCGATCGAGTGCCACGCCAGGTCGAGACGGGTGGGGCGCGCCTCGCGCGGCCCAACCCCATCCCACCAGTCGTAACTGGACAGGAAGTTTCCGCCCGGGTAGCGCACGTGGGAGATGCCCAGGTCCCGCACCAACTCGATGACGTCGGCGCGGAAGCCCGAGGCGTCGGCCGAGGGATGGCCGGGCTCGTAAATGCCGGTGTACACGGCACGCCCCAGATGCTCGACAAAGGATGAGAACAAACGGGGATCGGTCCGGCCGATGGCGAAAGCCCGGTCGGCCTTCACGGTCGCGTGGATCACGACGACACCTTTCTACTCTTGCTCCAGGGTGATGACGGTCCAGGACAGCGGCGGCAGCGAGGCCGCCAGTGTGCCGCCTGACACGCGGGATTCGTCCGACTCCCTGGGGACGAACCGACTAGGTTGGTCCCGGCCGGTCGCCAGCGCGTCATCGGCGGTCATAACTGTGTGCCCAACCACCCTCAGACCGGGCGAACCGGCGAGGGCGAACTCCAGCGGGCGGTCGGCGTCGGCGTCGCGGTTGACCGCGAAGACGCCCAAACGCCCGATGTCGCCGCGGCGCGTGACCAGCGCGTCGACCACCGGAACGCCAGTCTCGCCGGCCGCGTCGAAATGCGGCCCCTCCCACGTGGGCCGCAGCACGTCTGCCCCAGCCCAGGCGGCGAGAGCCTGGAACGGGTGGTATATGGGCTGGACCCAGGCCTCCCCGCCAGGCTCGGTCATGATGCAGGCCGATATGTTCGTCAACAACGACTGACACGCCATACGGACCCGGCTCGAGTGACGCGCCATGACCAGCATCATCGAGGCGAAAAGCAACGCGTCCTGGAGGGTGTAAATCTGCTCAGACAGGCGCGGACCGACCTGCCACTGGTCGGGCTCCGGGCCGGTCTCAGCGAAGTTCCAGACGCCCCACTCGTCGACGCTGATCGCCAACGTCTTGCGGGATCGATGAGCGGCTTTGGCCACGTCGCAGACGGCCTCGAGGGCGCCGAGGTACCGGTCGAAGTCCTGGGCTTGGGCCAGGAACCCGCCCGTCCCAAGGTCTTGGCCGCCGTAGTACTGGTGCGCGGCGAGGTAGTCGACATAGGGGTAGGCGTGACGCAGCACCTCGAGGTCCCACTCCGGGAAACTGGGCTGGTCCGATTTGGAGCTTCCGCAGACGGCCAGTTCGATGCTGTCGTCAACCCGACGCATGGCCTTGGCGGACTCGGCCGCGAGCCGGCCGTACTCGTCGGCGCCTTTGGCGCCGAGCTGCCAATCACCGTCCATCTCGTTGCCCAGGCACCAGGTCTTGACGCCGTACGGCCGGTCCTGGCCGTGCCGCCGTCGCAGATCAGATTCGCGGGTGCCGCCGGGGAAGTTGCAATACTCGACCATGGCGGCGGCTTCGGCGATGCCGCCTGTGCCGAGGTTGACAGCCAGGATGGGTTCCGCTTGGGCCGCCTGAGCCCAGGCCATGAATTCAGGCAAGCCGAACTCGTGCGTCTCAACGGCGCGCCAGGCCAGGTCGAGCCGTCGCGGCCGGTCTTGGACGGGACCGACGAGGTCTCGCCAATCGAGTCCGGAGACAAAGTTGCCGCCGGGGTAGCGCACGCATGTCACCCCCAGCTCCCGGACCAGCCTCAGCACGTCCGTCCGCCGCCCGGCCTGGTCCGCCTCGGGGTGGCCCGGCTCGTAGACGCCTCCATAGACCACGCGACCCATGTGCTCGACAAACGAGCCGAACAAGCGCCGGTCGATCCGGCCATAGGCGCAGCCCGAATGGGCCACCAGGCGGGTCGTTGCGGCCCCGGCGGTGCCAGCAGTCTGCATAATCGCTTACTCCTTCATTCCTGTTGATGCGATGCCTTCGCGGAAGTATCGCTGCCCGAACATGTACAGAACCAAGACCGGCAGAATTGAGATCAGCGTGGCCGCCAGGGTGGGGCCGAACTTGATCACCTTGTTTCCGACCAGCATCGCCAGCCCGGCCGAGAATGTCCGCATTTCAGTTGAACTGGTCAACATAAGCGGGTACAGAAGGTCGTTCCAGTTGTTCATGAAGTGGAAGACTCCGAGCGCGACGAGTGCGGGAAGGCATTGCGGCAGCATGATGCGCCGGAATATGCCGAACTCGCTCAGGCCATCGAGGCGGCCGGACTCCTCCAGGCTGACGGGAAGGCGCACGAAGAACGACCGCATCATGTAGATGCCGTAAGCCGAGGTGGCGCGCGGCAGGATCAACCCGACAAAGGTGTCGAGCAGCCCCATGTAGTGCTCCTCGATGTACAGCGGAGTCATGAGGATTTGGAACGGAACCATCATGGTTAGCAAGACCACCGCGAACCAGAGTTTCTTATGCTTGAAATCGAGTCGCGCGAAGGCGTAGCCGGCCATCGAGTCCAGCAGCAGGGAGATGACCGTGACGCCGCCCGCGAAGATCAGCGAATTGCGGAACATCTTGGCGATTGGCAGCGAGTGGTTCACCGCCTCGAACTGGTCGAGCGTCCAGTCTTGGGGCAGCAACGTGGGCGGGTACGCTATCACCTCCTTGTCAGACTTGAACGACGAGACAAAGAGCCACAGCAGCGGCGCCAGAACAGCCAGCATGACCAACGCGCTGATCACGATGGCCACAACCCCTCCGGGCGTGATGGTCTTGCGTCCGCCCATCAGACCTCGTCCTCCCCTCGGCGCAGGACGAAACGCCGCAACACGAACGTGATGACGGCGATGATGGCGAACAGATAAACCGCGATGGACGAGGCGTAGCCGAGGTCATACGGGGCTGTTTGGAAGCCGCGGTTGTAGATGTAGGCCACCAGCGTCTCCGTGCTGCCGTGCGGACCGCCTTTGGTCATGATGTAGACCTGGTCGAACACTTGCAAGCTGACAATGGTGGTGGTGACGACGCAGAACACGATTGTCGGCCAGATCACGGGCACCGTGATCTGGACGAATCGGCGAATCGGCCCGGCGCCGTCGAGTTGGGCCGCCTCGTCGAGCGAGGCGGGCACGTTCAGGATCGCCGCGCTGAGCAGAGTGACTATGTAACCGAAGCCTTTCCACGTGGTTATCGCGACCACCGTGGGCATGGCCAAGGCCGGGTCTTTGAGAAACCCGATGGCCCCCAGCCCGAGCTGGCGAGTCAAATACGACAAGGCGCCCATATTCGGGTCGAGCAGAATCGACCACACAATCGAAATGGCCGTCATGGAGCAGACGAACGGGATGTAGTAGACGGACCGCAGGAGTCTGCACCAGCGGTTGTTGCGTGAGACCATCGAAGCCATCGCCAGCGCCAAGACCATCTGGGCCGGCACCGCCAAAGCCGCGAAGTAAAGCGTGTTGAGAGTCGCCCCCCAAACCCTCTGGTCTCCGACCAAGCGCCGGAAATTGTCGAGTCCGGCGAAGCTGACGTCGTTCATGAAGACGTCGATGGCCAGACCTGACAGCACGAACGACGACACCAGCGGCACAAACACGAACACGGCCAGAATCACGGCCGACGGCGCGAGGAAGACCCAGGCGTGGCGCCGCCGGGAGAGCGGCCGGCGCCGCCGGGCTGATCCTGCGGCTCCGGCGGCGCCCCCAACTGTCGCTAGCGCTGGCAACGATGGCTCCTAACTGGCTTGTTGACCGGCCCGGGAAGCGGGCCGGGGCTCCAAGTATGGCGTCGGGGGCCGGGGCGGACGGCCAGATTCATGTCCGCCGCCCCGGCGCAAATCGGATTCGGGCTGGATCAGCCTTGGGCCAGAATCGAGTCGAGCGCCTCAGAGGCGGACTTGAGCGCTTCCGCCGGCTGGGTCGACCCGGTCAGGACCGCTTCCCACAGCGGCCAGATCGCGTCCTTGTCGATCTGCGCCGCCAGAGGATAGCCCAAGTTGTAATCGCGCCCGATGGTGGTGGCGGCGCTGATGGACTTGAGAACCTCGTCGCCCGTCACCTCTGGCAACTCTGCGGCGCTCTTGGAGAAGACCGGGAAGCCGTTGCGCACCGACCACTCCTTCATGATCTCGTCGGACAGCCAGTAGGCCATGAAATCGTAGGTGGCGTCCCGTTTCGCCGAGTCCGCGCCCTTGGGGATCATGTAGGCGCAGCCGCCCTCCGGCGAGAACGCGCCCGCGCTGCCGCCCGGGATTGGACCGACCCCGAAGTCAACACCCTGGGAGCGCAGGCCGTTGATCTGCCAAGGCCCTGACATTAGCATGGCGAGCTGGCCGTTTTGCAACATGGTGTCCGCCTCGGAGCCCGTGACCGCTTGCGGCGTGACCTTCTTGTTGACGGCCAAGTCGGCCGCCCATTCAAGGGTGGCGAGGTTCTCGGGCGAATCCAGCAGATTGGTGTTGGTGGCCGGGTCGTCGATGTCGCCGCCGTTGGCCCAGAAGAACTGCGGGTAGGCGGAGGCGTCCACGGGCAGGGCCAGCCCGAACTGGTTCTTGTCCGGGTCGGTCAGTTTGACCGCGTAGTCAGCCAATTCGTCGAGTGTGGCCGGTGGCTTGTCGGGGTCCAGCCCGGCCGCCTCGAACAGGTCCTTGTTCCAGTACAGATATTGCAGGTTGTACTGCATCGGCGTGCCGTACTGCTTGCCGTCGACCTGTGCGAGTTGGACGACCCGCTCAAGATAATTGTCCGGGTCGACGCCAGTCTTGTCCCAAAAGTCCGATATGTCTTCAAGCGAACCCGAGGCCACGTAGGTGGGCAAGAACTCCACGCCGAAAAGCACGAAGTCCGGTGCGGTGCCAGTCGAGATGGCGGCGGGCAGCTTCTGTTGCAATTGGTCGTTCGGCATAATGTCCAAGTTGATCGTGATGCCCTTGTCGTTGGAATCGTTGTACTTGTCAACGATCTCGCGCAGGATGTCGCCATCGGAGCCCGTGAACACGGTCCACAAGCTGAGCGAGACCGGGCCATCGCCGCCCTCCGTCTTCGAGCCGCCCGGGTCGGCGCCGTCGCCGCAGGCGGCCAGGGATGTTGTCATGGCGGCAGTCGCTATGATCGCCGAGATGCGTGCAATATGGGACATGATGAAAACCTCCTTTGGTTTAGGCTAAGCTAAATATAATAGCTATTCATGAACCATAAGGCCACAGTAGCACACTACGAGGTCAACCTGAAGCATTTTCCGAACGGCCCGCGCCGCAGCCTCCGCGCCGGCCCAAATGCCGGCCCGCCCAAGGCCCCGCCCGCGCCCCAGCCGTGCTCTCGGCCAGTAGTCTGGGCTGTGGTGCGGCGGCTGGCGCCGCCCTTGGCTGATCGGGCATGGTGGCTTTGAGTGAATGTTCGGCGTACTAACCGCGTGACGATCCACGACATCGCCGCCGCCGCCGGTGTCTCATCGGCGACTGCGTCGCGGGTGGTCAACGGAGTCCCAACGGTTGACCCGGCCTTGGCCCGGCGAGTCACCGAGGCGATCGAGGCCCACGGCTATGTTCCCAACCCCAACGCCCGGGCCCTGAGGCGCCGGATGTCCTCGATCTGGCGCGTGATAATCCCCGACTTGCAGAACCCATTTTTCATCGGCGTGGTCTCCGCGATCGAGGAGGCGGCCGGCCAACACGCGTCCTCGATTGTGCTCTCCAACTCCGACGAGCACCTTGACCGCGAGCGGGAGGCAGTTTGGTCGGCGGTCGCCGAGCAGGCCGCCGGGGTCGTGATCGCCTGCGCATCCGAGTCCAAGTCGAGCGTGGGGCCGCTTCAGGACGCCGGCATTCCCGTGGTGCTGATTGACCGTCGCGTCCGCGACTACAGCGGCGACGCCGTCTACATCGACAACCGGCGGGCCGGGCAACTGGCGGCAGAACACCTGATCGCGCGCGGATATCAAAGGTTGGCCTGCATCGCCGGGAGCGTCGACGTGTCCGCCACCGAGGATCGCTTGGCCGGATTCCGCGCCGCCTTGGAAGCCGCCGGCGGCGACTTGCCCGACTGCCTGGTCCGCCGCACCGACCGCAGGATCGACCGGGGCGAGGAGTCGCTGCGATCCCTGATGGCTTTGCCCAGCCCCCCGGACGCGCTCTACGTCACCAGCGAGCCGTTGACGGCTGGGGTTTACCGGGCGGCCCAGGACACCGGGATGGACATGCCGGGCGATTTGGGTTTGGTGGGCACCGACGATGCCGCCTGGATGAGTTTGGTGCGACCCGGCGTCACGACGATCTCCCAGCCCGTCGACCAGATCGGCTCGTTGGCGGGCGAGATGCTCGCGCGCCGGTCGCGCGACCCGGAAGTGGCGCGCGGCACCATCACGCTGGAGCCCTCATTGGTGGAACGGGCATCCGCCTGACTAGCGCGACGCCCGTAGACCTGAGTGGCGAGTCGCCGACAGGCTCTGACGCCGCCGGAACGGCCGGCGGCCCGCCGGTCCGCAGGTGGCGATGAGAAGCGCCAACAAAGAGTAATCGAGTTCTCAATCCAGCCCTCAGACCGCATCAAGCAATCTAGCTAAATCCACGCGGCGCGCGGCGGCGGCCTCGCGTTTTCGCAGCCCACAGCGTCAGCGGAGCTTGACTTGACAAAACTGGATGCTCCCCTAGAATGAGTAATCGATTACGCACAGGTCGATGAGGACGGCTGTGAGAGAGCGCAAGGAGGCTAGGACAAGATGCGCGACGACTTCACCGAGGCGAGTTTGGGCCCGCCCTGGTCCGTGTTCAATTTCGCTCCCGGCGGCCCGCGGCTCAGCCTCACGGACAACCCTGGAAATCTCCGCCTGACAGTGCCTGGTGGCCGGCCCTACGACCAGTGGATCGGCGTCGATGACGCGCCCGAGGTCTCGCGGACCGACATGGGCAATGGCAACTTCGCGGTCGAGACCGCCGCCCGCCTGGTCGACTTCCGCGAAGGAGATCCTTTCACCGTTGGACTGAGCATCCGGTTCGGCAGCGGCGACGTTCTGCTCTGGGGGCCCACGGTCGGCGTGTTTCTACTGGAGGCGGTGCGGTCAGGCTCGCCGCAGTTGGTCTCGTTCAAGGGCTTTGGAGCTTCGACGGTCTTCCTGAGGGCGGAGCGCTCAGGCAACGTCTTCAGCTTCTTCCACAAGTTCGCCGCCGCTGACCGGTGGATCGCGGACGGACAATACCGGCCGCCGCTGGCACCAGTCGCCTCTGTCGGGCTGATGATCAAGACTTGGACGGACTCAGGCGCAGCGGTGACCGTGGACTTCGACTATTTCGTGTGGAACGTCGGAACCTTGGCCAGCGACGATGGCGCCAACAGCGGCAATGTCCAAACCTTCGGGAACGCCTGCACGCGATACGTTCCAAAGTACGGGCCCTTGATTTCGGTCCCGCCTAACATCCCAGGCCAAGCGGTGCCGAATAAGAATCTGCGCATTCTGATTCCAGACAGTTCGTCATTTGACCATTCCCCGGGAGTTGACGAGGCGCCTCAGCTCTTACGGGCGGACTGCCAGGCTGACCAGTGGACACTTCAGACGGTGCTCACGGCTGTATACGCCGATCCAAACGTCTACCGCGCCGGACTGATAGTGCGATTCGCGCAGTTTGACTTGCTCTACTGGGAGTTGACGAGCGCTTCGCGCCTGGCGCTCGGGCTGACCGGCTCCGGGGACGTTCTGTCGATCCCGTACTCGGCGGACAGGGTGTGGCTGCAGGTGACGAGGGCACAAGGAGAGTACACGGCCTGGTACCGCGAGACGACGAACGATCCTTGGGTCAGGGCAGGCTCTCTCAGCGTGGGCTCGCTCCCAGTCGCGGCAGGCATCATCGCGGCGACCGGCAGCGCCGCAGCCGTCGCCATCGATTTCGGTTTTCTCAGCCTTGAGTCCAACCCGAGCCTGAACACCCTCAGCGACGGTCAGCACCGACCAGGCGCGGCACCAAGCGCAGCCCTCCATCCAGCCCCGCATGAGAGCGAAGACACGGAGGCCGCGGAAGCTGGGGCGCCTCAGGCCGCGCTTGAGTCATATGGGTCAGGCCAGGCGCGCGAATCCGAACTCGTGATCGAAAACGACGTGCTCAGAATCTCCGTCGGAGACCAATCGGGGGCCATTTGGCAAATCGAGAACAAGACGACCGGTCAGCTCCTGGTCGATCCGTCCTTCCCGCGCCCGGCCCCGGAAGCCCCCTGGAGATTGGAGACGGCGCCTGGCAGCGAGGAGCGCGACTGGCTGACGCCGACGGAGGCGGGAGCGCGGTTCCGATACGCGATTGGGCCCGCCGCCCTGGAGCTGATCTGGGAATGCGAGAACTCGCTCGTCGTGCGCAGCACCATTGCGTTCGACGCTGAAACCTCTGAGGCCGTTATCGACTTCCGCGTCGACAATTCCGGGGCGACGCAGGTGAGCGTGCTCGAGTACCCGAGCTTGACCGGCATCTCAGACTTGGGTTCTGAGACCGGGAATCGTCTGCTCCATCCATTTGCCACAGGCTTTCTTTTCCGGGAGCCGTTGGAGGTTTTCGGACCCGGAACTGGGATACCACCGTCGCCATATCCGGAAGGATTCAACGGTGCCCCGCTCCAGATGATGGCCTACTACACCGAGAGCATCGGCGGCTTCCTGGTCAGGTGTGACGACACCACCGGCTGGGTGAAATGGTTCGATTTCATCAAAGACTCCGGCTCTGAGCATCTGAAGCTGCGCCTGCTGCACTCCGCGACAGGAGTCGGGCCTGGGAACCAGCTAGCCGTCCCATACACAGTCCGGATCGCTGGCTTACGCGAAGGAAGTTGGGAAGAAGCCGCCGACAAGTACCGCGAATGGGCCGAAGCGCAAGATGAGTTCTGTGGCCAGGGGCCGTTGCGAGATCGCGCGGACAAGGCCCGCTGGCTCCTGGAAGACGTTGGTCTGTCGGTGTTTGGCATAAACACTCAATATGACCGAGGCCCCTGGCTCCGCTATTTCCATGAACTGACCGGCTCAACCGTCTTCCACATCACTGGTCCGAACTGGCCGGCGGGCCGATGGGACTATCTCGGAAACCAAAGTGGCGGATCGGATCGAGTCCTTCCGTCAGCCATCGTTGACAGCTACCGCGACACGCTTGACAGCCAGGGCGACCGGTTTGCGACCTTCGCCTTCGCCACAACGTTCACCGACCCTTCGAGCTCCGACTATCCCGAGGCCTCTGCGGCTATGCAATCAATCCCGGGGCGAGACACCCCCGGCTTCCCGAACCGACTGTCCCGCGACTCATACGACTTCTCGTTCATGTGTCCCGTTCCCGCCGTGCAGCAACGACTGAGCGTTTACCGAGACGAGACAGCCGTCGGCCGCCTCGGGGCCAGCGGCGTCTACTACGACATCGGGCCCAACAACGTGATGCTCCGATGCCTTGACGCCGGGCACGGCCACGCTGCCGGGGGCGGCAGTGTCCTCACGCAGGCATATAGACGGGTGCTGGCGGCGGTGAAGCGAGCATGCGCCTCGGCCGCGGGGCAATACGTCCCGCTCGGCTGCGAGATGGCGAACGAGGTCTTCATCCCTGAGATGGACTTCTACCAGGCGCGGGCCGAAGCCAGTCCCGCGTCCAGCTTCGAAGCCTGGTCTTTCTACGGCTGGATAAAGGACGGCTCCGCAGAGAAAGTCCCCTTGTTCGCGTACATCTATCACGAATACGGGCCAATTCGTCTCGACGGCTGGGGACGTCTGGATAACGAGCAAGGCGACCTGTTCTATTGGATAGCGGCCCGGGTCTTCGCTTGGGGAGGAATCTACGAGATAAACTGCGAATTCAGCAACCTCAATTCAGTCGCGGGCCATAGGGATGACATAACGGAGTCGTTTTCGTCTTTCTGCGTCGATCGCTACTATGATGTGGCGCAAGACAAAGCAGATTTCCTCAAGAGACTTGCCGCGGCTCGAACAGGCTTCGCCAACAAATACCTCGCGTACGGCGCGATGATCCGCCCATTAGAATTCGACAATAACCTGCTGGATCGCTCCTGGTTCCACTTCAATTCGCCGCCCGATTCTCAAGAGTATCAAGACGGAGGCGTTCTGCGAGTCCCAGCGGTGATTCATTGCGGATGGCGTTTCGCGCGCGAGAGTTGCGGGTTTGTGTTTGTGAACACGGACCTGGCCCCAACTGAGATATCGGTGCGCATCGACCCGTCCAAGTACGGGTTGGACGACCTCGCCGATCTGCGATTGTTCCAGGTCGACTCTCGCGGCGAAGCCGACCTGGGACCGGTTGACGGCCCCACGGAAGTCACATTCGTCGCCCCAGATCGATCACCCACCATGCTGGAACTCCGGCGCGCGCCAGCATGACAGGCGGTCATTGATTGGCAATTTGAATTCTGAATCCAACTATTAGAGAAGTTGAACCTTGTTGGGCGGCAGCAGCCGCCATAGAGAGGAGAGTTGACATGGGGAACCATCTTCGGCACCGGACGGCAATCGGCCTTGGGGCGACGCTGCTTCTGGGACTGGGTGTCGCCGCCTGCGGGACCGACGAGCAGCCAACCGGGAAGGACGGAAACTCGGGCGGGTCCGGGGAGGTCCAGACGATCACCTTCTGGCAATCGCAGTTCTACGGCCTGGAGGATGAGTGGTACGCCAGCCGGGTGGCCGACTTCAACGCGACGCACGCGGACATCCAGGTCGAGTACGAGGTGATTCCATCAGACGCCTGGGACCAGAAGCTCAAAGCGGCGCAAGCGGCCGGAACGGCCCCCGATGTGTACACGCGGGCCTATAACACTCTGATGGCGTTGGCGCGGTCACAGTCCATTCGGCCGCTGGACGACCTTCTGAGCGAATCGGCTTGGCAGGATTTGGAAGCCAGCGTGGAGAAGATGGTCATCGTTGACGGGCAACACTACGCCTACCCTGTGCTAGTCGAACCGTCAATGGTGCTTTGGTACCGGTCGGACTTGTTCGAGCAAGCCGGGCTTGATCCCGATGACCCTCCAACCGATTGGGACGGGCTGATCGAGGTCGCGGAGCGACTCAAAGGCGCGGCCACAGACGCCCCGTTGGCGATGCCGCAGCGGGTGGAGGACCTGGCTTGGAGCACTTGGGGCTTGCAGTACTCGTCTGCGGACCACCTGCCCCTGGCCGGCGATTGGTCGGCGGCGCAGGCCGACGACCCGGCATACAAGTCATTGCTCGACATGTATAGGGCCCTGTACGCGGACGGGCTGATCCCGCCGCAGGCGCTGGACGAATACACGGCCTACGCTCCCTACGGAGAGGGCAAAGTGGCGATGATGGCAAACGGCTCGTGGGCGGCCGCGGGCTTGCTCAGCGACTACCCAGAGATCGCGGAGCTGACACGGGTGGCGAAATTCCCATCCGCGAGTGGGGACGATCAGAGCCCGACGGCCTCACTTGGGGGGTGGACTCTGGTGATCGACGGTCGCACCGAGTCAGCCGATGCCGCCGGCGCATTCGTTGAGTGGATGGTGGCTGGCGAAGCCGACCCGCTGGTGAAGTACTTCGCGGACACCAGTTACTCGAAGTTCCCAGCCCGGCAGTCCGTCAACCTCGCCATAGGCGACACGGACGAGGCCGCGCAGGTCAACCCGTGGCGGTCGCTGATAGCGAGCGACGTTGTGCCCTATTCAATTGCCGAGCCGGTTTACGACTGGTCCGTCTCCCTGGCCTTCGCCGGGGCCATCGAGGCCGCGATGCAGGGGCAAGCCAGCGATGAGGCTCTGAGGCGGGCCCAAGAGGAAATCACCGGGATCGTGGATCAGCTCGGCATAGCTGGCCAGGGTCCTGAGTGAGGCGGGTCCGGCGGCGTCGGCAAGAGCGCAGATGTACACGAGACAGCGTCAGCGTCCACGGGCTCGCGCCGGCGTCAACCGCCGGCAAGGCACCCTGGCCTGCTTGATGCTGTTGCCAGCGGTCACGGGACTATCAGTGTTCGTCCTGTGGCCGCTGGCGCGGTCGATCTACCTCAGCTTCTATCAATGGAACTTCTACACCGACAACGTCTTTGTCGGCTGGAAGAACTTCGCCGATGTGCTCGGCGACCCGAAATTCGCGGCCTCGGTCATCCGCGGTTTGTTGTTCACCGCGATGGTGGTCCCGCTGCAACTCCTAATCGCTTTTGCCTTCGCCAGCGTCGCTCGGTCAGTTGGGCCGAGGATGGCCGGCGCGTTGAAGATGACCATCTACATCCCGACCGTCGTCTCGACCGTGATCGCGTCGCTGATATTCGTCGTCATCTATCAATTCTCGGGCGGAGTGGCAAACTGGCTGGTCGGCCTCGCGGGGGCCGAGCCGCAGGCCTGGTTGGGCGACGCGGCGTGGGCTTTGCGCGCGATGACGGTTCCCACCATCTGGATCGGATTGGGCTTGACGTCGCTGATCATGCTCGCGGGAATGCTCGACGTGCCGGAGAGCTACTACGACTCGGCGCGCCTCGACGGGGCAGGTTGGATTCGGCAACAGATCTACATCACGTTGCCACTCATGAAGAATGTCTTCCTCTATCTGCTGATAACGGGATTCACGGTCACCATTCAGCAATTTGAGATTCCATTGGTGATGACCTCCGGCGGCCCGGCCGATTCCACGCTGCTGCCGAACCTTCTCATTTTCCGCCATTTCAGGTACGACGACAATGTGGGGTTTTCGGTCGCCGCGGCCATTCTGCTTTTCGCCGTCATCGGCTCCATCTCGGCATTGGTCTTCCGCCTGCTGCGATCCGAGAAAGCGACGGACGCGTGATGGCCGCGACCAGTTGGTCCAGGGCGGTCAAGCCGCGGAAATGGGCTCTGTCCGGGTCCAAGACCGCGGTGGCCTGCCTGTTCATCGTGGCCACCTTGTTCCCGCTGGTATGGATGGGGCTGTCAGGCTTCAAAGCGAAGAACGAGGTCACACGCACTCCTTTCCGGTTCCTCCCCGAGGTGTGGCTCTGGGAGAACTACCTGCAGGTGCTGCAAGACCCGGCTTTTGTCAGAGCCATGGCCTTCACCTTGTTGGCTTCCACACTGTTCGCATTGGGTTCACTGGTCGTCAACTCGATGGCCGCATATGTGTTCGCCCGCCTGGAGTTCCCATTCAAGAGGGCAATTTGGGCGGTCGTCATCTCAACAATGTTCATACCCTCGATGACAATTCTGCTGACATCGTTCCTGGTGGTGAACGAGTTGCGGATGGTGAACACCATCTGGGTGCTGGTCTTGCCGGGAATGGCCTCAGCCTCCCAAATATTCTTCATCCGCCAGTTCTATCTGGGCATACCGACAGCGATCGAGGAAGCCGCGTTGATAGATGGCGCCGGACCGTTCAGAGTCTTCGCCCATGTCTTCGTGCCAATGTCGAAAGGCATCTTTGTGGTGTCGGGGATGACGATGTTTCTAGCGATGTGGAATTCGTATGTTTGGCCCGTGCTCACCATCACAGAGTCAGACTTGACCGTCATACAACAGTTCCTGGCGCTGTTCCGGGGCGCCCGGTCGACCGAATACGGCCTGCTAATGGCGGGATCGACGCTGGCCTTGATTCCAGTGCTGATCATTTTCTTCGCCTTCCAACGCCAAATAGTGCAAGGCGCGCGTTTATCCGGATTCAAATGACGACCGCAAAAACCACTGGCAGAACGCAATGCAGAGAAAGGAAGTGTGATGATCACGGCGTCCATCGAGTTGTCCAGCCTGGCGGTGCCGTCCCCTTGGACGGCCCGCGCCATAACTGCTGAGAACTTCACGGGCGAGAAGGGCGCGGGGGGGCGGGCCACTGATGGCTTCGGCGCGCGCGCGGCCTCGCGGCTGGGGCAGGGCTGGAAGGTCTCGCCGTGCGTCGAGATCGCTCCCGGTGAGCGGCGGCAGATCGCCCAAATCGACGGCCCAGGAGTCATCCGCCACCTTTGGTTCACCGCGCACCCGTCATGCTGGCGCTCCCTGATCTTGCGGATTCATTGGGAGGGCGACCCAGCGCCGGCGGTGGAAGTGCCGCTGGGCGACTTCTTCTGCAACGGCTGGGGTGTGTTCTCGCAGGTGTCATCGCTGCCGGTGGCGGCCAACCCTCATGGTGGCTTCAATTCCTACTGGCCGATGCCGTTCGCCCATTCGGCCGTGATCACCCTGGAGAACCTCGCGGCAGACCCGGCCAACGTCTATTACCAGGTCGACTACGGCCTCGGCGCGATCCCGGACAACGCCCTCCGCTTCCACGCGCAGTTCAGACGCAGCCGTGCCACAACCGAAGGGTCACATACCATCCTCGACGGCGTGCGCGGCATCGGGCGCTACGTTGGAACCTACCTGGCCTGGCAGACCAACTCGCCCGGCTGGTGGGGCGAAGGCGAGTTCAAGTTCTACCTCGACGGCGACGCCGAATGGCCCACCATCTGCGGCACCGGCACAGAGGACTACTTCGGCGGCGCCTGGAATTTCGACGTCCCGGAACAGGGCTACGTCCCTTACACCACGCCCTACCTGGGCCTCAATCAAGTGCTCACGCCCGACGGGCTGTACGCGAGCCAGCAGCGCTTCGGCATGTATCGCTGGCACATCGCCGACGACATCGGCTTCAGACAAGACCTTCGAGTGACGGTTCAGGCGCTGGGGATCGGGCCGGGACAGGGCAACGGTTTGGGGCACCGTTACCGCGTCTTGCACGATGACGTCGCCTCGACCGCCGTCTTCTACCTCGACGCGACCTCGCTCGCACCCGAGGTTCGGCCCGCCATCCCGGGCCTGCTCGACCTCGAAGTGGCCTGAGGCGGGAGCGCGGGCCGGGGCGGGAGCGCGGGCCGGGGCGGGAGCGCTGGCTGAGGGGAGCGCAGGCCGGGGCGGGAGCGCTGGCCGGCGGCGCGGCATCGGCGGCCTGAAATCTTGTCTCCTTGGCGGTCCAAATGGTGGACCGGGCGGGTGCGCCGCCCGCAACCGGACCCCTGCGGTCTAGGCTGGTCAACCGCTTGGGGGAGGTGGCAGATGCGAACGCTCATCAATTCCGTGGACTCGATCGGGGCGGCGCTGGCCGAGACCGTCGGCTTCGACCGCGTCTACAGCCCTGACCGGATCGAAGAGGCGGCGCGGGCCGACCTCGACTGGGTGGTGGCGACCGCCGTGGCGCCCCTGGCCTGGGCCACCAACCGCGCGCCGACGCAGGACCTCTGCGCCATCCGCCGCCTCCAAGAGGTCATGGCCACCTGCCGGATCGCCCACGTGACGCTGATCTCATCCTGCTTCTTGTACCCGTTCCCGGTCGGGGTGGACGAGCGCCATCCGATCGAGCCGCGCCTGCTGCGGCCCTACGCCCGCCACCGCTACGAGCTTGAGCGCTGGTGCCAACGCCGCTGGCCGACCAGCGTGGTCCGCCTGCCGCATGTCTTCGGCCGCGCCTGCCGCTCAGACGTCCGCAACCCGACTCACGACTTGGCGCGCTTGGCCGCGCTCAACCCGGACAGCGCCACGCAGCACTACGACATCGACCGCCTGGCCGGCGACCTCAGGGTGGTGGCGCGCCTGGCGCTGCCGCTGGTCAATTTGGCGACCCCGCCGCTGACCAATCGCCGGGTGCTGGAGGACCTGCTGGGGATGGCGCCGCTGCCCGGCGCGGAGGCGGTCCGGCGGGTGGTCAGGGACGTGCGCACCGCGCACGCGGCGGCCTTCGGCGGCGCCGGCGGCTACATCGAGAGCGAGGCGGCCACGCTGGACCGCATCGCCAGTTACGTCAGCGCGATCGGAGGGGGTTGACTGCCGTCGATGGCGGTGGACTGCCGTCGATGGCGTTTGACTGCCGTCGATGGCGGTTGGGCGCCCCAGGCGGTTGGCCGCCCGCCGCCGGTCAGTCGAAACGGCGATTCTGGGCCGCCCGCAAGGCGGCCGTCCGCCCTTTACGCGCCTGCCAACCATCGAACGACAGTTGTAAGGCAGAGGGCTCGTCGAAGACTGCCGACAGGGTCCTTGAGCCGGGCAACCACAGCCAGGAGGGCCGCAGCAGGACCGGAGGGCCGTCCGGCTCGTCGCCCTGGGTGATCCCCAGGTCGAGCAGGACCGCGTGCTGATAGTCATAGTGCTGCTGGGTCTTCTCCAGCCGCACCAGTTCGGCGGGCAGGTCGTCAATGCCGTGCGTCTTCAACTCGACCACCATCAGGTTGTCATTGCGCCCGGTCAGCCCGCGGTGATGGATCGAAATGTCGACGGGACGGGTGGCCGGGTCGGGTTGATGGGCACGCGGTCCCTTGACCGATCCATGGCCAACTCGGTTGTATTCCACATCGACATCCCACGAACGCTCATATTCGGTGCGCAGCCGCCACGCCAACTGATTTGCGATCACACGTTCGGAGGCCGGAAGTGGCAAGTGCACCGTTTCGAGCAATGAATACTCGTCAAGGATCAAGGTGACCAGCGCGGTGCGCAGGCGTGCCTCGGTGTTGATATACGGCATGGATGAAACCTACACCAAGCGGCATGGGACCACCTTGGTACTCTATTGACTTTCCCCGGCCGCGCCCGGGCCGCGCGGTCACCGCGCCATCGCCGCGCCATCGCCCCGCCGTCACCGCGCCGAGGGCCGGGCGCCGAAGCGCCAGGTGGCCTCCCCCGCCCCCACGGCCTTAGCATTGACAGGCAACACATCCGATCCGGCCGCCAGGAGGAATCAGTGGAGTTCGGTTTCCGCGACGACGGCGGGCAGAGCGCGCCCGTCCTCGCGCCGCTGACAAAGGAACGCATCCAGGACGCCCTGCGGGCTGAGGACTGGGTCTTCAACGTCGACTCCGACGGCGACATCGGCGGCCTTTGGGACTCGAACGCCTTCTACTTCTTCGTCTACGGCGAGCAGCAGGAGATCCTGCAGATTCGCGGCCGCTGGCACCAGGATCTGCCGATCGAGTTGCGCCAGCAGGTGCGCGAGGCGCTGGACGAGTGGCATTTCGCCAAGATCTGGCCCAAGGGCTACACCACCGTCGATGACTCCGGGCGCGTCTGGGTGCTGGCGGAACACTCCGTCGATTGGGAGCACGGCGTCAGCGACGAGCAACTGCGCCTGACCCTCCGCTGCGCCATCACCACGGCGTTGTCCCTGTTCAAGAAGCTGCAGGAGCGGTTCGTGACGGTTTCGCCGAAGGAGTTGGGGCCGTCCTGAGCCGTCCCCACGCCTCCGATCCGGCCGCGCTCGGCCCCCGCCACGGCGCCGAGGCGGCCAGGCGTCGGCGTTTGGCAGCGGCGTTGGCCCCGTTGGCCGCAGTCTTGGCGTTGGCTGGGGGCGCGTTGGCCTGGTCGGTCGCGCAACCCGAAACGCCCGCCGATGCCGTGGGGTCGCCTCGGCCGCCCACCGTCACTTCGCCGCCCGCCGCGTCGGCCTCGCCCAGCGCCAGCCGTGTTCCCAGCCGCGTTCCCAGCCCGAGCCCGAGCCCGAGCGCCGCCGCGTCCTCCCCGGCCGGCCAGACGACATCGGACAACAATGTCAAACCGGTCGGCGGCTCGCTGACCGGGCGGGTGGTGGCCCTCGACCCCGGCCACGGCCCGGCGGGCGGGTCGAGCGTGCAGGTGGCGAACGGGCGCGGCGGGACCAAGGACTGCCAGACGTCCGGCACCGCCACCGACGCGGGCTACCCGGAGCACGAGTTCAACTACGACGTGGCGGTGCGGGCGCGGGAAATCCTCCAGGCCCGCGGCGCCGTGGTCCACCTGACCCGCTCGGACGCGCCCGGCGAGCAGGTCTGCGTCGACAAGCGCGGCACCTTCGCCCAGGACAGCGGGGCGGAGTTGTTGGTCTCGATCCACGGCGACGGCAATGCCGACCGCTCGGTCAAGGGCTTCTTCGCCATCGTCTCCTCGCCGGCGCTGAATGACGCCCAGGGCCAGCCGTCGCTGGACCTGGCCGAAGCCGTGCTGGCGCGCCTGCGGGCGGCCGGCTTCACCCAGAACGCCGCCTACGCCGGCGGCATCTCGCGGCGCTCGGACATAGCCGGGGTGTCGCTGTCGACCAAGCCCGTCGTCATGTTCGAGTTGGGCGAGATGCGCAACCCCGACGAGGCCGCCCTGATGAGTTCCGCCGACGGCCGCCAGCGCTACGCCGAAGCCGTGGCCGAAGGCATAGCCGACTGGTTGGCGGCCCATCCGGGGTAGACGTCCGCACCCGTTGTTGCCGATATGGGAAAGCGCGGGCGCCAGTGACCATTGGTGCGACCGCCCGGGGTCATCGGTGGACACGGCGGTGTCAACTCAGTACGCTATGTATCACTGGTGGATACTTAGAGGGGTATTATGACACGTTCGATTGGTCCATCTGAGGCCCTGGTCCTGGAGCGACTGGAGTTGGAACGCCCCGAGTTGGTCACCATGGCGGGCATGGAGGCTTTGCTGGCCGAGACGGGGGCGCGGACCGAGCCGAGGGTGTTCGCGGCGCGGCTGCGCGACAAAGGCTGGCTGCTGCCGACCGGCCAGCGGGGAGTTTGGGAGTTCGCGCCCGCCGCCGTGGCGGGCCCGTATTCAGCCCACGATCCGCTGATGCCGTTGAAGGCCTTCCTGGCCAGGTCCCCCGGCTCAGCCTGCGCGCTGACTTTCCAGGCCGCCGCCTGGGCGCACGGCCTGGCAGACCGCGTCCCGTCAAGACCCGAGGTCGCGGCCAGCGATGCTGCCACCCGCCGGAGACTGCCAGACGCCCTTGACGCCTCGGTGTTCTCCCCCGCCCTGCTCACCGAATCGAAACGCGGTGTCCCGACGCTCCAAACTGAGTCAATCTTCGCCCATTTGTCCGCCAGCCCCAGCGCCGTGCGCTCGTGGGCGAGCGCCGCCGAGTGGCTGCCCGGCCTCAGCGCCGCGCTCCGCCAAGACCGGCTTGTCAAAGAACTCGAGCCGAGACCAGGCGCTGTCCGGGCGAGGGCAGGCTATTTGCTCCAAGGGCTGCGCCCCGATCTGGCCGAAGCCGTCCAGCGCCTGAGCCTGCCCGGCGGCAAGACTTGGTTCGGCCCACGCGGCAAGCTCAAGCGCCACGACAACCGCTGGCAGGTCGCCGACACCCTGTTGCCGTTCGACCCGCGCAGATTGGCGGCTGCCCCATGAACGAACTCAACCTCCAACCCGGCCACATCGCCCGACACACGCCGCCGAACGCGGGCGCGCAAGGCCGTGACGCGGCCATCATCGACATAGCCCAAGACCTCCTGCTGCGGTGGTTGCACCAAATCGGCGTGCTGGACCAGATCGCGTTCAAGGGTGGAACGTCATTGCGCAAGCTCTACGCGGGCGCAGCCGGGCGCTTCTCGTTGGACTTGGACTTCGGATGCGCCGAAGTTGACGCCGATCCGGACGACGTGCTGACCGATCTGATCGCGGCCATTGACGGTGCCGAGATCGGCCCGTTCCGCTATGGCGTGGACGAGCGGAGGGGCAAGTGGATGCTCGCCTACGCCCACCCGTTCGGCGGTGGCGCGCCACTTCCGAGCAAACTCGACCTCAACCCGCCACCCTGGCTGCCACCGGTGCGCCGGGGTTGGCGACCGCTGCCAATCCACGCTCAATACGGCGATCCGCCGTTGCCCGAGCTTCAGGTCGTCCGGTTGGAAGAGAACTTGGCCGAGAAGATCGCCCGGCTCAATCGCACCACAACCGCCCGCGACCTCTATGACCTGCGGTGGGTGGCTTTGAACCCGGACCGGACAGGCACCCTCGACTGGGCGCTGGTCCGCCGCCTCGCCACGCTAAAGATTTGGGCCGACGCCAACGGCGTGCATGGCGGCAGGGCCTTCTGGAAACCCGGCCATGAAGGACCGGCCTTCGACCCAGCCCGCTGGCTTCGAGT
>JAITJZ010000011.1 GCA_031278655.1 Bifidobacteriaceae bacterium | reverse complement strand
AAAGGCCACTTCCCCGACCTGAAAGGCCAGTTCAATGGACACCGACCTGGACACCCTCGCCACCGCACTCCACGTCACAATCGACGATCTGTTGAAAGAGCACCCCGAATGGGCGCCGCCCAGGCCCGCCGAGGGGTTCGCCCCGAAGACCACCGACTCTGAGTTGATCACCGTGGCGGTGCTCGGCGCGCGGCGCCGGGCGGGGCTGGTTTTGGAGTGGTCAAATTGACCACTCAACGCGGTTTTAGCCCTCGAGTGGTCAATTTGACCACTCGCGCCGGGCCGCGCCCAGACGACCCCAAACCAACGCGGCGGCCTGACCTGGCCAAACACGAAAACCTGGCCCGGCGGCATCGGACGGGGCTGGTTTTGGAGTGGTCAAATTGACCACTCAACGCGGTTTTGGCCCTCGAGTGGTCAGTTTGACCACTCGCGCCCGGCCGCGCCTGGGCGGGCCAGGGCCTGGGCTCGGTGCTGACGTGCGGAAACGCTTGGGCGCGGGCGGGCGGCGCCGGGCTACGCCGGCTCGGGACTGGTCAAATTTGTCATCTGCCAGTAATGCCGACATCGGCGTAATGCCAGATTCTTGGGACCGGTGTTTGGGGGTTTCTGCCAGGAACATGGGACCTCCCGGCGCGCCTGCCGGGGCGTGGGGCGTCGTCAGCGGTTGGCTTCGCGGGTCGGGGTTTCCGATCAGCGAGGAGGGCGTCAACGGTTTCAGGGAGGTCGGCGTGGTTGAGACCAGGGAGGTGCTGCGAGTGTGGCTGTCGGGCGAGGGGCTGCGGACGGTGGCCGACCTGGCACCAGACCTGATGCCGGAACACCTTGGCGGCACGTTTGCGCGCCACCTCGCCTCGGCCCATCGACGGCTGGGGGTTCAGCCGCGACGAGGCGCTCAGCTTGTGGACCTCGGCGCGGAACCCGGCGCCCGTCACCGCGCTCAGCGGGTCAAGCCCCAGGCCACCCGATACACCACGCTAAGGGACGCAACTGCCTAGTTTTGGCGGCGGCGCTTGACGCGACCTTTTGGCGTCGCCAGGCGGCCGCCGTGCTGGCGAGGCATGGCCGGTTGCTGGGCGGGCCGGTAGATTGGCCGCGCGCGAGCGTGAGGACGGCGGGCTCGATGGGTGCCGGGAGGTGGGCTGTGGGCGGTGGCGGCGATTGCGGCGATGGCGCGGCCCGGGCGGCCCCAGGCGGCTGGCGCCGAGCCGTCGCCATCATCGGCGTGGCGGTTGCTGACCTGGTCAGCGCCCTGGCGGCGATGATCCCTTTGGTGCTGCTGTTCGGGATCGGCAAGCAAGCCGCGATCGACTGGTTTGGCACCCCCTGGCCAGACATCATGGACCCGGACGAGAGGGACTTTGCCTGGGCCATGCTGTTCTATTCACTGATCGGACTGGCGCTGGCGCTGCTTCCGGGCACCGTCGCCAGCTTGGCGTCGCGGAGGTGTGCGCGGGCCAGGCCGCGCTGGCTGGTGGCGGGCGCCCTGGCGGCGCTGGTCGCTCCGTGGCTGTTCTGGCTGGTCTTACCCCAGGCCGCAGGCGACATCATGGGTTGGATTCGTCATCTCTGACAGTCTTGGCCCGGCCCGGCGGCGCGCGCCTTTCCGAAACAGACCGCCAGGTCGCGCGTTCCGGAGCCCGGGGTTCGCGGTCACGCGATCAGCCAGATGATGGGGGCGAGGACGGCGGCGGCTGCCGGGATTGCGAGCGGGGCGAGTTTGAAGCCGCGCCCGTGAGAGGCCGCCCCGGATTGAGCGTAGCCGGTTGGTGCGCTGACCGGGTCTTCCAGCGGTTTGTGCCGGCCGACCCGCCAAGCCGCCACCGCGCCACAGGCCAGCGCCCCGGCGCCGACGGCCGCCGTCACCGCGGCCGGGGCCGGCAGGTTAAGCGGGATCAGCGCCTCTGGGAGCAGCACCGCCAGAAAGGCGGCCCACCAGACCAGGAATCCCCGGACCGGATGATCGAAGAAGAGACGCAGGCACCAAGTCCCGGTCCACGGCGCCGTCGCCGTCAAGCCGATCAAAACCACCAGCCCCAATCCGAAGCGCGCCGGTTCGCCCGCGCCCAGGCCGCGCGCCCCGCCCAGCGCCAGCCACAGGCCGATGAGCTGGACCAGGACTGGCCAGAGCGAGCCGGCGATGGCGCGCGGGGATTGATCGGCGGACGCCGGCGGGTCGAGCGCCTGGGCGTAGGCGCGCGGGTCGCCGAAGACCTCTTGGGCTGTCAGGCCAGAGGCCGCCACGTGGCTCTCGGCCTCGGCCAGGGCCGCGCCGATGGCGGTCCCGCCGGTGCCGGACAAGCGCAGCTCGGTTATGAAGTTGTCGGACCAGCGCGCGTCGATGTGGGGGGCGATGCGGCGGCCGATGTCGTCGCTGGGATTAGGCATTGTCCGGTGTCCTCTCGGTCAGTTCGCAGATGTGGGCGGAGAAGCGCCGCCAGGCCTCGGCCAGGGCGGCCAGCCGGTCGCGCCCGGCCGGGGTCAGGTTGTAATACTTGCGGCCGGGGCCGCCGTCGCCCGGACCCCAGCGGGCGTCCAGCAGCCCTTCGCGCTCCAGGCGCCCTAGCAGCGGGTAGAGCGTGCCGCCTTTGATTTGCCCGATGCCGTTCGCGGCCAGTCGGGAGGCCAGTTCGTAGCCGTAGGTGGTTCCGTGAGCCGCCGCCCCCAACACGGCCAGCTCCAAGGCGGCGCGCAGCCATTCAGTCGGCCACTCTTCCAGATCCACGGCTATATCGTAGCGGCAATCTAGATCGCTTGACTATCTAGCTGCCGTCCCGATTCTGTTGCCAGCGGGGTCTTCGGCGCGGGTCACCGGTGGAGGGGATGGCGGCGAGGCCGGGCCGCGGCGCTGGACGCTGGCGACGGGGGCGGTCGGGCGGTGCCGCCCAAGGCCTGTCAACTCAGCCGTTCAGCGGCGGCGAGAAAATGTGCGCGCAGGCCAGGGGTCGCTCCGCGCGGGGGTCTGGATTCCTCGGAGGCGTCCGCGAAAGCCTGGACGGCGCCCGCGATGATGGTTTCGGCTTGGCGTTTTGGCAGCAAACCCCACGACTGGACCCCGGCCCGAATGCGCTCGGCGGTCATCCGCCGCCAGCCGAACTCGCCGTCCACCGCCAAAGCCAGGTCGTACGAGACCCAGCCTGCCTGGTGAAGGCTGGGCACGGCATCGGACACGTCGGTGAGGCCGGTGGCCTGGCCGTGCAGGAAACCGAAATTCTTGACGTGGGCGTCGTTGTCGTCGATCAGAATCCGGAACACGAGCTGCCACAGCCAGGCGGGAACGATTTCGCCGCCCGGCGCCCCAAAACGGCGCGATTAGGCCGCCGCGGGCCCCTCGCGGAAACGAGGCAGCACTTTTGTGCGCCCTGGTGAAACGAGGACGATCTTTTGTGCAAGATCCGGCGGTGAACTCCAAGGTGAGCTGCGAAATGACCCGCCAAACATGCATAAAAAGTCGCCCTCGATTGAAGGAGGTGCACAGATCCGCTGCCTAGTTTTGGCGGCGGCGCTTGACGCGACCTTTTGGCGTCGCCAGGCGGCCGCCGTGGTGGCGAGGCATGGCCGGTTGCTGGGCGGGTAGCCTTAAGGCCTTATGTTCAACTCACTCTCCGACCGCCTGACCGCCACGTTCAAATCGTTGCGCGGCAAGGGCCGGCTGTCGCCCGCCGACGTGGACGCGACCATCCGCGAGATCCGGCGCGCCTTGCTGGACGCCGACGTGGCCGTGCCGGTGGTGCGCCAGTTCACCGCCGCCGTCCGCGAGCGCGCCCTCGGCGAGGACGTCAACAAGGCGCTCAACCCGTCGCAGCAGGTCGTCAAGATTGTCCACGAGGAATTGGTGGAGGTCCTCGGCGGCGAGACCGCCGAACTGGACCTGGCCAGGCGCCCGCCCACTGTGATCCTGCTGGCAGGGCTGCAGGGCTCGGGCAAGACCACGCTGGCCGGGAAACTCGGCCTCTGGCTGCGCGAACAGGGCAAGAAACCGCTGCTGGTGGCGGCGGATTTGCAACGCCCGGGGGCGGTCAGGCAGTTGCAGATCGTTGGCGGGCAGGCTGAGGTCGATGTCTTCGCGCCCGAGCCGGGCGACGGGATCGGCGACCCGGTGGCCGTGGCCGGGGCGGCGCTGCGGCACGCCCAGGAGCGCTACTACGACGTCATGGTGGTGGACACGGCCGGCCGGCTCGGCGTTGACGACGGGCTGATGCGGCAGGCCGCCCAGATCAGGGATCAGGTCCAGCCCGATGACGTGCTTTTCGTCATCGACTCGATGATCGGCCAGGACGCGGTCACCACGGCCGAGGCGTTCAAAGCCGGGGTTGGTTTCACCGGCGTGGTGCTGACCAAACTGGACGGCGACGCGCGCGGCGGCGCGGCTTTGTCGGTGCGATCCGTCACCGGCGTGCCGATCCTGTTCGCTTCGACCGGCGAGAAACTGACCGATTTCGAGGTCTTCCACCCCGACCGGATGGCTTCGCGGATCCTCGACCTGGGCGACATCATGACCCTGATCGAGCAGGCGCAGCGGGTCTTCGACGAGGAGCAGACCAAGGCCCTCGAACGCAAGCTCAAAGGCGAGGGCGACGATTTCACGCTCGATGATTTCTTGGCGCAGCTCCAGCAGGTCCGTCAGATGGGGTCGATCAAGAAGCTGATCGGCATGATGCCCGGCGCGGGCCAGATGCGCGAGGCGCTGGACCAGTTCGATGAGCGCGAGGTCGATCGCGTCGAGGCCGTCATCCGCTCGATGACCCCCGGCGAGCGCGCCAACCCCAAGATCATCAACGGCTCGCGCCGCGCCCGCATCGCCCGCGGCTCCGGCAACACCGTGCAGGCCGTCAACCAGGTGTTGCAGCGTTTCGACCAGGCCAAGACGATGATGCGGTCAATGGCGCGCGGCGGCCGCCCGGGGTTCGGCGGCGGCGGCAAGAAGTCCAAGGGCCGGATGCAGGCCCCGAGCCGCCGCGGCAAGAAGTCGCGCTCCGGCAATCCCGCCAAGAGGGCGGCCGAGGAACGGGCCTTTCGGGAAGCCCAGTCCGATGCCGTGCGCCCGCCTCAGCCGGACAAGGCCGGTTCGGCTTTTGGGCTGGGTGGGGCTTCCCCGGCCGATCCGGGCAAGATCCCAACCGGCCTGGGCGGCCTGTTCAGCTAACCCGCGCCCCTCTGGCGCGCCTGGCGCGCCGGTTCTTGCGGCTGATCACTTGTGGGCAGTTGTGGTGGCAGCACTGCCCGGTTCTGCGCTAGTATCCGGTTCATGGAAGCCCTGGTGATTCCGCCCGAGTCGGTGCGATTGAATCCCTCGACCAAGTCCGACTGGGCGGCGGCGGTGCTCGACTTCGTCTCCGGCGCGGCGGGCGAGGGCAAGACCGTGCTCGTCACGGCGGAGGAGAAGACGTTCTCACCCGCTGAGGCGGCGGCGCTGGCGCATGTTTCGCGCATGACCATTCGGCGCCGAATCGACGACGGCACCATAAAGGCCACGAGGCGTGGCTCACGTTGGCTGATCGCAGCCTCTGACCTTGATCGGTACCGCCAACAGATGTGGGTCGAGACCGCTGGCGCCGTTGCCGATGACTTCTGACACGTGGTTCCGCGCCTTCATCGATGCCGATGTGCTGGCGGCGCCCCTGACGCGAACCCTGTTGATCCTGTGCGGGACACATCCGCGCGGTCGGTTCGCGCCCCGCTGGAGCCTGGCTGTCGAGTGCGAAGCTGAGCGTCACTTGCGCCCCGGGCAGACATCCTTGACGCGATTGCGTGCGCGTTTCGACTGGGCGGACCACGTCATAGTCGCCGCAGCCGATCCGGCCAGCGCGATGGACTTTGCGGATACCGACGCAGATGACCGTCACGTCTTGGCCGCTGCAGCGCAAGCGGGAATCACAGTTGTGGTGTCGCGCAATGTCAGCGACTTCGGTCGTACAGACTTGGAGGCGCGCAATATGGCTGTCGTTCATCCTGACTTGTTTCTCACGGCGGTCGTTGATGAGAGCGTCTACCGGGAGGTCCTCGATCAAATCTCCCTCGGCCGGAGCCGTGAGCCGAGAAGTGCCGGGTCGATTCATTCGGCAATCGCCCGCCAGCATCCCTTATTCTTCGACAAAATGGCTGCCGTTTTCCCAGACGTTGAGCCAGATGGAACGGTTCACGGTCCTCCCGGCGAGATGATCAGGGGGGCCAAGGGCGTCGGCGCGGTGTTTCGCGCGGCCCTGCGAGAGTGGTCAAATTGAGCATTGCGGAATCGCCGTTGTCCGGCGCCGCTGGGGCGGCGCGGCAGAGCCGCGCGTTGGTCGAAGCTGACCGGGAGGACGGCGTCCTTGAGTGGCTCGACGAGGCGAACGCCTGGCCCGCAGAATCATGAAGCGCGGCCAGATCCGGGCGGGTGTCTCGGGGGCGACTCGGGGGCGACTTGGGGGCGACTCGGGGGCGGGCGATTTGGGACGTTGGTCCTGGTGACGTTTAATGGGGGTGCGGCCGAGGTGACGGCGCGGCCGCCGTCACGGAGTTCAAAGAAGCGAGGAGGCGCCTGATGGCGACCGAGGTGATCCACCTGTCGGGGGCGATTGTTGTCGATGGCGAGACGGAGGCGGCCGACCTTTGGTCGGTCGCTGGGCGGCTGACCTTTGAGAAGCCGGCCCGCGCGGCTGACCTGCGGATAGATGGGGTGGTGTTGCCGGGGCTGGTGGACGTGCATTGCCACATCGGGATGGATGACGCCGGGGCGGTGACTCCGGACGAGGCCCGCCGCCAGGCCATCGCCGACCGCGACACCGGGGTTTTGCTGGTGCGGGACGCGGGCTGCCCGCGGGCGCCGTACTCGACCAGGTGGCTCGACGCCGAGCCTTGGGCGCCGCGGATGATCCGTAGCGGGCAGCACCTGGCGATCGCCAAACGCTATCTCCGCAACCTGCCGCGCGACATCGTGCCAGAAGAATTGCCCGATGCCGTGGCCGAGGAAGCGCTCGCCGGGGACGGCTGGGTCAAACTGGTGGGCGACTGGATCGACCGCTCGCTGCCAGAGCCGGACCTGGCCCTGCTGTGGCCGGACGACAAGCTGATCGAGGCCGTTGGGCGCGCGCACGCGCTCGGCGCGCGCGTGACCACGCATGTGTTCTCGGCCGAGGGCGCCGCCCAGGCGCTGCGTTGCGGGCTGGATTGCATTGAGCACGGGACCGGTCTGGACGAGGCGATGATGGCCGAGGCGCGGGCCAAGGGCGTGGCGGTGGCGCCGACCATGATCCAGCGCGAGCATTTCGCCGAGATCGCGGCCGCCGGCCGGGGGAAGTACCCGGTCTGGGAGCGCCACTTCCTGCGCCTGCACGAGGAACGCCACGACCAGGCCCGGCGCTTGCATGAGGCGGGGGTCAAGCTGCTGGTCGGATCGGATTCGTCGACCAACATCCCGCACGGCGACTACTGGGCCGAGACCGATTTGATGGCGCTGGCGGGGATAGCGCCGAAGGCCATAGTCGAGGCCGCCACCTATGGCGCCCGCGCCTACCTGGGCGTGCCCGGAATCGAGGAGGGCGCCAGCGCGGACGTGGTTGTTTACGCCGCCGACCCGCGCGAAGACGTGGCCGTGCTGCGGGCGCCGCAGGCGATTGTGCTGCGCGGCGCCGTGGTGGCAGGGGCCGTCACCGCTGGGGCGCTGTAGGCGCGCGCCGGCGCGGCCGGGTCACGGATTGGTAACGGTGGCCGGCTGGCGTTGCTATTGCGCCACAATTGGGGCCGGCTGGGCCGGCCCCGGGGATGGCGGCGCCGGCGGCGCGATCAGGCCAAAGGCGGCGCCTCGTGACCAAAGTGTGATCCTCCAAGGCCCAGCCAAGCGCTCGCGGATCAAACTTTGGCAGCCTAGGTTGTGACCATAAAGGTCCGTCACCAGGCATTGACGCGAGGGCTGGCGGATCAGGGCCGGGCCGCACCGGCGGGCCGGCGCCAGACGAAACCGAACAGTGAGGAGCGACAATGAAGCGTTCAACCACCAAGGCCGCGCTGGCCGCGGCGACCGGGCTGGCCTTGGCCGCGGGCATGGCCGCCTGCGGCGGCACCAACGGCGCGGACGGCGGCGACGCCGCCGAGACGCCCAAGAGCGATTGCGCCGCCTATGACCAATACGGCGACCTCAAAGGCAAATCGATCAGTGTTTACACCACGTTTGTCGACATTGAGGGCGCGAGCTACGAGGAATCCTTCAAGCCCTTCAGCGAGTGCACCGGCGCGACCATCAAATACGAGGGCTCGAAGTCGTTGACCGCGGACGTGCTCGGCCGCATCGAGGCCGGTGCGGTGGCCGATCTGGTCGCCTTCCCGCAGCCCGGGCTGCTCCAACAGGCGATCGCCACCGGCAAAGTCTTGGAGGCGCCGGCGGCCGTGGCCGCGAACGTGGACCAGTACTGGACCGCCTCGTGGCGGGACTACGGATCGGTCGACGGCAAGCTCTACGCCGCGCCGCTGGGCGCCTCGGTCAAATCGCTGGTCTGGTACTCGCCATCGGCCTTCGACCAAGCCGGTTACAGCGTCCCGGAGACCTGGGACGAACTGCTCGACCTGACCAAGCGGATCGCCGACGACGGCGTGGCGAAACCTTGGTGCGTCGGGATCGCCGATGGCGACGCCACCGGTTGGGTGGCGACCGATTGGGTCGAAGACCTGGTGCTGCGCTCAGCCGGGCCGGAGGTTTACGACCAGTGGGTCGCCCATGAGATTCCGTTCAACGACCCGCGAATCGTGGACTCGTTGAAGGAGATGTCGAAGATCACGCGCGACGGGGCCTACGTCAACGCCGGGATCGGTGACATTCAGTCGATCGCCGCGACCATGTGGTCTGACGCGGGCACGCCGGTCATGGACGGCCAGTGCTTCCTGCACCGCCAGGCGTCCTTCTACGGCGGCTACTTCACGGACGCGGGCGCCAAGGTGGCCGAGAACGGCGACATCTGGGCGTTCTACCTGCCGTCATCGGACCCGTCGACCAAGCCGATCCTGGGCGGCGGCGATTTCGTGGCGGCCTTCGCGGACCGCCCCGAAGTGGTCGCCTTCCAGACCTTCTTGTCCAGCCCGGAATGGGCCAACACCAAGGCCAAAGCCACCGAGGGCGGTTGGACCACTGCCAACAGCGGGCTGGAGAAAGGCAATCTCAAGTCGGCGGTCGATCAGCTTGCCTTCGGCCTGTTGGCCGATCCTTCGGCCGAGTTCCGCTTCGACGGGTCTGACCTGATGCCCGGCGTGATCGGCGCGGACGCCTTCTTCAAGCAGATGACCTCCTACTTCGCGGAGGGCAAGTCGGAGCAGGCCGTGGCTGACGCCATCGAAGCGGCCTGGCCCAAGTAGGCGCCCGCCGGGCCGGGAACGGGACGGGAACGGGAAGCTGAGCACAACACCGGACACGGGGACCTAGGACAATGGACGCCTTGCTGCTGCATCCGACCACCATTGGTGGAAAGCTGCTCCTGATGGTCATCGCCATCGCGCTGTTCGCGCTGGTGATGGCCGCGGTCCTGGGCCTGGCCCAGTTGCCCAAGCGCCAAACCCGAGGGGCCGCCGCCGCCGTCTTCCTGTTCCCGGCCCTGGCGCTGGTCTGCTTCGGCCTCATCTACCCGGCGCTGGTGACGATCAAGAACTCGTTCTACGACCAGACTTCGACGAGCTTCGTCGGGTTGAAGAACTTCGCCACCATCCTGTCCAGCCCGGAGTTCTTGACCACGCTGCGCAACACCGTCGCCTGGGTCATCCTGGTGCCGCTGCTCGCCACCGGGATTGGCCTGGTCTACGCCGTCCTGGTCGATCACGCCCGGGTGGAGAAGTTCGCCAAGACCCTGATCTTCTTGCCGATGGCGATCTCAATGGTCGGCGCGTCGATCATCTGGAAGTTCGTCTACGACGACCGGGTCGGCATCCTCTCACGGGCGTACCGGGCGGTGGCCGGGTGGCTCGGGGCTGAAGACCCGACAGCGCCGAAGTGGCTGATGGACGCGCCTTGGAACACATTTTTCCTGATGGTGGTGATGATCTGGATTCAGGCTGGCTTCGCCATGACGGTGCTGAGCGCCGCCATCAAGGCCATCCCCGATGACATCATTGAGGCTGGCCGGCTCGACGGTCTGACTGGCGTGAAACTGTTCCGCTGGGTGACGGTGCCGATGATCCGGCCGTCCCTGGTGGTGGTCCTGACCACGGTGGCCATGACCGCGCTGAAAGCTTTCGACATTGTCCGCACCATGCAGGGCGGGCATTTCCACGCCTCGGTGGTGGCCAATGACTTCTACACCCAGTCCTTCAACAACCACGACAAAGGCGTGGGTGCGGCCCTGGCGGTGTTGCTGTTCGTCATCGTCGTCCCCGTGATCGCCTACAACGTCCACCAACTCAGGAAAGCGGAGGACATCCGATGAGCGGCATCCAAGCGGCGCCCGCGGCCGTGACGGCTGGGTCCGGGCGGGCGGGCGCGGGCCGGGGTGACGGCATCGGCGGGGGGAACCGGGGCCTTGGCGGGCGGGCGGCGCGCGCCAAGCGCAACCTGACCTCGCCGTGGGCGTCCGGGATCGCCATCGGGATTGGCCTGCTTTGGTCGGTGCCGACCTTTGGGCTGTTGGTGACCTCGTTTCGGGGTTCGGTCAAGGAGATTCAGAGCACGGGTTGGTGGCAGGCGTTGAGCCCGTCGAATTGGTCGGGTTTCTCGCTCGACCATTACCGGACGGTGCTGTCCGGCAGCGGCACCGCCAACCTGGCCGACTACTTCATCAATTCGATCGTCGTCACCCTGCCCGCCGTCGTCATCCCGATCTTCCTGGCGCTGCTGGCGGCTTACGCCTTCGCCTGGATTCCGTTCCGGGGCTCGAATCTGCTGTTCGTCGGTATTTTCGCGCTCCAGGTGGTGCCGATCCAGGTGGCGATGGTGCCGCTGCTGACGCAATACGTCAACCTGGGGTTGAACGCGTCGTTTTGGGTGCTGTGGCTGTCGCACGCAATGTTCGGCCTGCCGCTGGCGATATTCCTGTTGCACAATTTCATGAAGGACATTCCCAGTTCGCTGGTCGAGGCCGCCCGCGTCGATGGCGCCGGGCACGTCACCATTTTCTTTCGCGTCGTTTTGCCGCTGATGGTGCCGGCGATCGCCTCGTTCGCCATTTTCCAATTCCTGTGGGTCTGGAATGACCTGTTGGTGGCCTTGGCGTTCGGCGGCAACACCCCCGACTTGGCGCCGATCACGGCGCGGCTCTCGGACATGGCCGGGTCGTTGGGCGCGAAATGGCATTTGCTCTCCGCCGGGGCTTTCGTCTCGATGATTGTGCCGATGGTGGTCTTCCTGGCCTTGCAGCGGTATTTCGTCCGCGGTCTGTTGGCGGGTTCCGTCAAGGGGTAGGCGCGTTTTCGCGGTTGTCCGATGCCGTGCCCCCGGCCGCGTTGTCGTGGCGCGTCGGTCCGCCGCCGCCGGCGCCCCCGGGACGGCGGGGGGATGGTTTTGAGGGGGCCTATTTTCGCTAGGCGGGTTTATTGAAAACAGTGGTGTTTAGATAATGTGGGGTGTTTAGGAGAGGCAAGCCTGTGTTTATTGGATGGTATTAGCCGGCGTATTCGTTTGCATTGTGGGCGGCGGGGGTGTATTAGTGTTATAAACAATGTTCACGCCATTCGACCGATAAGCCGGAAGGACCCAGAATCATGATGACCCTTGGCGAAATGTCCAAAGTCTCCGAATGCTCCGTCACCGATTGCTCCTACAACCAGGCCGACGCCTGCCACGCCGGCGCCGTCACCATCTCCGGGCCGGCCGGGCACGCCGGCTGCGCCACCTTCATCCCCCTGACCATCAAGGGCGGGTTCGATGAGGCCGCCGGCGCCGTTGGCGCCTGCCAGCACGTTGAGTGCGCCCACAACGCCGACCTCGAATGCGGCGCTCCGGCCATCCAAGTTGGCCTCAGCGGCGACACCAAGGCCGACTGCCTGACCTTCGCGGCCGCCTGAGCCGGGCGGCCGCCTGGCTTTGGCGGCGGCCTGGCTTTGGCGGCGGCCCGCCGGCCTTAGAATTGGTGGGCGGCTTCGCCGCACTTGGACGCCGCCCCGCCCACCCGGGGCGGACCATGGGGCCGCGCCGAAGGGTTGTTCAGGCCACCCTTCGGCGCGGCCTTTGGCTTGCCCAAGGGGCTGATCCGGGCCGGATTGGGCGCTGGGCGCCCTTTCTGGCAGAATGATTTGTCACGCGCGTGCTTGAAGGACCCTCTCAACCATCTGGCGCGCGTCCAGTTTGCCGCCCAGGCGGCCCACCCCACGGGCGGCCCAGCGGCGGAAATCCATCTCAAAGAGCAAAGGAAGTAACCGCTGCCGTGGCTGTGAAGATTCGGCTCAAGCGCCTGGGAAAGATCCGGGCACCCTATTACCGCATCGTGGTTGTGGACGCTCGCGTGAAGCGCGATGGCCGCGTGATTGAAGAGATCGGCAAGTACCACCCGACCGAGGACCCGTCATACATCGAGGTCAAGTCAGACCGGGTGCAGTACTGGCTGTCAGTGGGCGCGCAACCGACCGCGCCGGTCCTGGCCCAGTTGAAACTGACCGGCGACTGGCAGAAGTTCAAGGGCCTGCCCTATGAGGAAGGCAAGCTCAAGGTGCCGGCCCGCCAGGCCGCCCAGGCGGCCGCCGCCGCGCTGGAGCAGGCCGAGGCTGAGGCCCTGAAGAAGGTCACGGCTGAGGCTGAGGCCAAAGCCAAGGCCAAGGCTGAAGCCGACGCCAAGGCAGAGGCTGAGGCCAAAGCCAAGGCAGAGGCTGAGGCGGAGGCTGCGGCCAAGGCTGAGGCTGAGGCCAAAGCCAAGGCTGAGGCTGAGGCCGGAGCTGGCGGCGAGGCCGAAGCGGCTGAGCCGGCCGACGAGGCGCCCGGCCAGGTTTCCGCCGCAGCGGCTGAGCCGGCCGAGGGCGGCCCGGCTAAGGAGTCCGCCGCAGCGGCGGCCGAAGCGGCGCCGGAGTCCTGATGCTTCCGCGCGCGATGGAGCACCTGGTCAAAGGGATCGTGGACAATCCTGAAGCCGTGTCGGTGCGTTCGAGGCTGAACCGGCGCGGCGAGTTTCTCGAGGTCAAGGTCGCGCCGGAGGACATGGGCCGGGTGATCGGTCGGCGCGGGCGCACCGCCAGCGCCCTTCGGGCCGTCATCAACGGCCTGGCGCCGGGCGTCGACGTGCGCGTCGATTTGATCGACACTGACCGCCGTTAGGCGTCGCCGCGAGTCCATGGAAGTGGTCTTGGCGGTGATCGGCCGTCCGCATGGAATCAAGGGCGAAGTGGTGTTGGAGATCCGGACAGACCGTCCGAGCGAGCGCTTCGCCGTGGGCCGCGCCTACGCGACCGAAGGCGCCCCGACCGGAGCGGACGGCGCGACCGAAGGCGGCGCCATAGGTGCGGACGGCGCGGCTGGGGCGGACGGCGCGATAGGGGCGGGCGGGGCCGAACTGGGGCGGCTGACGCTGCGGAGCTACCGGGCCACGCCCAAACAAGTCGTGGCCGGCTTCGAGGAAATCCGCGACCGCACCGCGGCCGAGGCCCTGCGCGGGATCAAACTGCTGGCCGATGTCGACCCGTCGGAAGAAGCAGACGCCTGGTATGCGGCGCAATTGCGCGGCGCGGCGGTGTTCCTCCCGGACGGCACGCCCGTCGGCGAAGTCCGCGACCTGGTGTCGCTGCCCGGCCAAGACCTGTTGGAGATCGCCCAGGCCGGCGCCGGCACGGCGCTGGTGCCGCTGGTCAAGGAACTGGTGCCGGAGGTCGACCCGGCTCGCGGGCGGATCGTGATCGACCCGCCCGCCGGTCTGGTGGCCGCCCGCCCAGCCGAGGCCGAAGGCTGAGCCACCCATGCTGATCGACATCATCACCATCTTCCCGGAATACCTGGCCCCAGCCCGCCTGTCCCTGCTGGGAAAAGCCACCGCGGCTGGAATTGTCCAGTTGCAGGTCCACGACCTGCGGCAATGGACCACCGACCGCCACCGGACGGTCGATGACACGCCTTACGGCGGCGGCGCCGGCATGGTCATGCGCCCGGAGCCGTGGGGCCGGGCCATCGACGCGCTGCTCCCGGACGCCACCTCGGCCGAGGACCGCGAGCAGCCGGCCGACCCGGCCCGACCCGCCACCCCGGGCGCGGCGCCAACGCTGGTCGTGACGACGGCATCGGGCAAATTGTTCGACCAGGCGACGGCGGCGCGGCTGGCCGGCGCCGACCACCTGATCTTCGTCTGCGGGCGCTACGAGGGGATCGACGCGCGCGTGGCCGAGCACTACCGGACGCGCCCGGACGTGACCGTCGAAGAACTGTCGATCGGGGATTACGTCTTGGCCGGCGGCGAGGTCGCCGCCCTGGTCATGATCGAAGCGACGACGCGATTGATCCCCGGGGTGGTGGGGAACGCGGAATCGTTGGCGGAAGAATCGCACACCCGTCCGGGGTTGCTCGAATACCCGGTTTACACCAAGCCGCCCGAGTGGCGGGGCCTGAGGGCCCCGGAGATCCTGCTGTCCGGGCACCACGGCAAGATCGCGGCCTGGCGCCAGGCCGAAGCGGCGGCGCGCACCAGACGCATGCGGCCCGGCGCGGCCGCCCAAGGGGGACACGAACCGTATGACGTCTAATCAAGCCACCCGGCCTGACCTGCGCAATGTCGCAATTGTGGCGCATGTTGACCACGGCAAGACGACCCTTGTCGACGCCATGCTGTGGCAGACGGGCGCCTTCGGCTCGCACGACCACGTGGCCGAGCGGGCGCTCGACTCCGGCGATCTGGAGCGGGAGAAGGGCATCACCATCCTGGCCAAGAACACGGCCGTGCACTACCGGGGGCCGGCCGCCGATGCCGTCTTGGCGGCGGCGGGCACGGCGGCGGGCACGAGCGCGGCGGGCACGGCGGCGGGCGCGGCGGCTGACGCTGGGAGCGCCGAGGCGGCTGGGACCGGCGGCGCGGCATCGGCCGGCGGCATCACCATCAACGTGGTCGACACGCCGGGCCACGCCGACTTCGGCGGCGAGGTCGAGCGCGGCCTGTCGATGGTCGACGGCGTGGTCCTGCTGGTGGACGCCTCCGAGGGGCCGCTGCCCCAGACGCGATTCGTGCTGCGCAAAGCGCTGGCCGCCGAACTGCCGGTCATCCTGGTGGTCAACAAGGTGGACCGGCCAGACGCGCGCATCGCCGAAGTCGTCTCGGAGACCACCGACCTGCTGCTGTCATTGGCCGGCGACCTGACCGAGGACGACCGGTCGCTGAACCTGGACCACGTGCTCGACTTCCCGGTTGTCTACGCGGCGGCCAAAGCCGGCCGGGCCTCGCTCGAGCCCCCGGCGGACGGGGCCATGCCGGCCGGGCCGGACCTGGAACCCCTGTTCAAAGCCATTGTCGAGACCATTCCCGCGCCCACCTATGACCCGGGGGCGCCGCTGCAAGCGCATGTCACCAACCTGGACGCATCCGCCTTCCTGGGACGCCTGGCGCTGCTCAGACTCCACAACGGCGAATTGGCCAAGGGCCAAGTCGTCGCCTGGGTCCGCCAGGACGGCTCGATCAAGAACGTCAAAATCACTGAGTTGCTGGCGACCGAGGCGCTGGACCGCGTGCCGGCCGAACGGGCGCGGGCGGGCGACATTGTGGCCGTGGCCGGCATAGCCGACATCATGATCGGGGACACGCTGACCGACCCGGACGACCCCCGCCCGCTGCCCTCGATCAAAGTCGACGACCCAGCCATCTCGATGACCATCGGCATCAACACATCGCCGCTCGCCGGCCGCGTCAAAGGCCACAAGCTGACCGCCCGCCAAGTCAAGGACCGCCTCGACCGCGAACTGGTCGGCAATGTCTCGCTGCGGGTCCTGGCCACCGGCCGCCCCGACGTCTGGGAGGTCCAGGGCCGGGGTGAGTTGGCGCTGGCGGTGCTGGTGGAGCAGATGCGCCGCGAAGGCTTCGAGCTGACGGTCGGCAAGCCGCAGGTGGTCACCAAGACCGAGGGCGGGCAGCTGCTGGAACCGGTCGAACGGATGACGATCGACGCGCCCGAGGAATACCTGGGCGCCATCACGCAGTTGTTGGCGGCCCGCAAGGGCCGCCTGATCACAGTCGCCAATCACGGTTCGGGCTGGGTGCGCCTGGAGTTCGCGGTGCCCGCCCGCGGGCTGATCTCGTTCCGGACGCAGTTCCTGACAGAGACCAGAGGCACCGGCATCGCCTCATCGATCGCGGACGGCTACGAGCCCTGGGCCGGGCCGATCGAATTGCGCACCACCGGCTCGCTGGTGGCCGACCGCTCTGGCGTGGTCACCGGCTACGCCATCATGGCGCTGCAGGATCGCGGCTCCTTCTTCGTGGCGCCGACAGAGGACGTCTACGAGGGCATGGTGGTGGGGGAGAACCCCCGCGGCGAAGACATGGACGTCAACATCACCCGTGAGAAGAAACTGACCAATATGCGCTCCTCCACCGGCGACGAATTGGAGCGCCTGGCGCCCCCGCGCCGCCTGACCCTGGAAGAAGCCCTGGAGTTCGCCGCCGCGGACGAATGCGTCGAGGTCACACCGGAGGTCAGCCGCATCCGCAAGGTCGAACTCTCGGCCGAGCTGCGCGGCAAGGCCCGCGGCCGGGCCAAACGCGAGGGTCAAGCGGGCGGCTGAGATGGCCTGGCGCATTGTCAAAGCGGTGGCTTGCGGGCTTGGCAGCGCGCTGGTCACCGCCGGCCTGGGGATTTGGCACCGCTCGGTGATCGCCGTGGGCCCGTTCGAGGCCTTCCCCCTGGGGCTGATCCTGGCCTTGGTCGGTGTCTTCGGCTGGGCCGTGGCCTGCCGCGCGGCGGCCGGCTGGATGGGGCTGTTCGCCGCCGCCATGGGCGCCTTCGCGGCGGCGCAGTTGACCGCCCTGCCCGGTCCCGGCGGCGACCTGCTGATCCAGGCCGACCCGACCGGCTTCGCCTGGGCGGTCGCCTCGATGCTCGCCGCCGTGGCCACCGCCCTGCTGCCGGGCCGGTGGTTTCGCTCAGCGAAGCCTTAGAATTGGACGCAGCCCACTAAACCCGGAGGTGCGTCGGTGGCAGACGATGAACTGCAGGAACGTCCAGAGACTGATCAGGCGGCCAATGAGGCCGATGCCGCCGGGTCGCCTGACGGTGATGGGCGGACCAACGCCGCCGGGCCGCCGCGAGTCTCAGTCTTCGGGGGCTCCGCGTCGGCCGGCGCCCGCGAGCCCGCCACCGGCGAACTGCCGGCGATCCCTCCGGCGCGGGCCGCGCAACGAGACACGGCGCCGCTGCCGTTGACCAAATCGGGACGACCGAAACGGCCGGGACAGGTCAAAGCCGGCGGACGGCATCGGCGGCTGACCGGACTGATCGTCGCGGCCGCGGTGGTCGTGGCGGCGGCCGGCGGCTACGTGGGCGCCGCCTACTACTTCGCCGACCGCGTGCCCAAGGGCGCCGCTGTGGCGGGCGTGGACATCGGCGCCTTGACCACCGACGCGGCCGTCGCCCGCCTGCGTGACGAACTGGACGAGAAGTCCAAGCAGACCGTGCCGGTGGTGATCGGGGACGAGGAAGCCGACTTCGACCCGGTCCTCGCCGGGCTCGGCTTCTCGCCCCAGAACACCGTCGCCGCCTTGACCGGCCTGAGCTTCGACCCAACTCGGCTCTGGGAACAGGTCAAAGGGATCGGCCAGCAGGAACTGGCTTTGGTCGTTGACCAGGCGGCCCTCGAAACCCATCTCGAGGAGCTGGCCGCCCTGACGCGCGTGGAACCTGTCAGCGGCACGGTCGGCGTGGCGACCGGGGAAGTGGTCATCACCGAGCCGGTCACCGGCCTGCAACTGGCGACCGCCCAGGCGCTCGCCCAGATTCAAGAGGATTACCTGGTCAAAGACGGGCCGTGGCAATTGCCGACCGAGGCGTTGGCGCCGGCGATCGGCCCGGAAGAAGTCGAGCGGGCGGTCGCGGCCATCGCCGATCCGCTGCTGTCGGGGCCGGTGACGGTGGCCGTGGGGGAGGCGTCGGTTGAGATACCGGCCAGCGAGGTGGCCGCCGCCGCCGTCATCCAGCCAGCCGCCGATGACGCCGGGACGCTAGCGCTCGGCTGGGACAAGGAGTTGTTGGGCGCGTCGGTCTCGAAACGGCTGCCCGCCGGGATCGAGGTCGCCGCCGCTGACGCGCGCTTCGTGTTCGTTGACGGCCAGCCAGTGATCGAGGACGGCGTCAAAGGGGCGAAGATCGACCCGGACGGATTGGCCGCGGCCATGGCCGCGGCGGCGGTGGCCAGCGGCGCGGAACGCCGGGCGGTGGTCGAACTGACCGAGGCCGACCCGGCGGCCGGGCGGGCGGAACTGGAACAACTCGGTGTCAAGGAAGTGGTGGGGCGTTTCGAGACGCAAGCCACCAACAGCGTGGACCGCACCAAGAACCTGCGCAAAGCCGCTGAGATCGTCACCGGCATGCTGGTCAAACCCGGTGAGACGTTCTCGTTGGACAAGGCCCTTGGGCACCGCAGCCTGGAGACCGGCTGGTTCAACGCCGGCGTGGTGGTGGCCGGGGTCAACCAAGACGGCATCGGCGGTGGTTTGTCGCAGTTCTCAACCACCCTCTACAACGCCGCCCACCTGGCCGGGATGGTGGACGTGGAGCACACGCCGCACGCCAACTACTTCTCGCGCTACCCGACCGGGCGCGAGGCGACCATCTGGGAGGGGCAGATCGACAACCAGTTCAAGAACGACACGCCCTATGGCGTGGTGTTGCGGGCGGGCGTCAGCGACTCCCTGAAAGTCTGGGTCGAATTGTGGTCCACGAAATACTGGACGGTGGAGGCGGAGATCGGCGAGCCGTACTCCTACACCGCCCCGCGCACAATCGAGTCGACGAAGAGCGATTGCAAACCGCAGTCCGGCGGCATCTCGGGTTTCCAAGTCGACTATTGGCGGGTCAAGACCGATCCTGAGGGCAACGCCCAAGACAGGGAGACCTGGCACTGGCGCTACGACCCGATGAACGCCATCGTCTGCAAGAATCCGGACGCGGACGCCACCCCCTGAGGCGGCCGGGCCGCGGCCGCGATTAGCTGTCAGCCAGGCGGCGGCGCGGCTTCGATCAGGTGGGCGATGGCGATCTGACCGGCCTCGACGCGGCGCAATTGGCCGCTGCGGTGGCGGACTTCGACGTGATCGGCGTCCGCGGCCTCGAGGCGGCCAACCGTGTCGGCGTAGCCGCCCTCGGCCAGGCGGCGGCGGATCGTCACGCGCGAGCCCAGCGGCCACGCCATCCACACCGGTTCGCCCACGCGGACCATTAAACCGGCCGCCGCCCCGGGGCGGCGGCATTACGCTTGGGTGCCGTGACTTATGTGATTGCCGAGCCGTGCGTCGACGTCAAAGACGGGGCCTGTGTCGATGAATGCCCGGTCGACTGCATCTATGAAGGTCTGCGCGCGCTCTACATCCAACCCGACGAGTGCGTCGACTGCGGCGCCTGCGAACCGGTCTGCCCGGAGGTGGCCATCTTCTACGAAGACGACCTGCCCGCTGAATGGTCCGCGTTCGCGCAGGCCAGCGGCGATTTCTTCACAGAAGTCGGCTCGCCCGGCGGGGCCGCCAAAGTTGGGCCGCAGCCCTACGACGCGCCACTGGTGGCGGCGCTGGCCCCGAAGGGCTGAGGCGGGCGCCATGGGCTTCGACGCCGCCGCCCTCCCGGTCTTCCCCTGGGACCTGCTTGAGCCGCACAAGGCCCAGGCGGCGCGCCACCCCGGCGGCCTGATCGACCTGTCGGTGGGCACGCCGGTCGATCCGACGCCGCCGCTGATCCAGGACGCCCTGGCCGGGGCGGCGGACTCGCCGGGCTACCCGCCAACCATCGGCACGGCGGCGCTGCGCCGGGCGGTTGTGGATCATTACGCCGCCGCCAGGGGCGTGACAGGGCTGGCGCCGGAAGGCGTCCTGGCGACCCTCGGCTCGAAGGAGCTGATCGCGTCGCTGGCCTCGGCCCTGGGTTTGGGGCCGGGCGACGCGGTGGCGCACCCGACGGTGGCGTATCCCACCTACGATGTCGGGGCGCGCCTGGCCGGGGCGCGGCCCGTCCCAGCGGACTCGCCCGGGCAGGTGCCGGATGAATTGGGCGCGCGGGTGAAACTGGTCTGGTTGAACTCGCCCGCCAACCCGGACGGCCGCGTCGCCGGCGTGGCGGACCTGGCCGCCTGGGTCGAATGGGCCCGGGCGCGCGGGGCGGTGGTCGCGGCCGACGAGTGTTACGCGGCGCTGGCCTGGGACGAGCCCTGGGCTTCGGCCGGGGTGCCGTCGCTGCTCGACGCCCGCGTGGGCGGCGGCTCGCTGGACGGGCTGTTGGCGTTGGGATCGTTGTCGAAACAGTCGAACGCGGCCGGTTACCGCGCGGCCTGGGTGGCGGGCGATCCGGCGCTGATCGGGCGGCTGGCGGCGCTGCGCAAGCACATGGGCATGATGCCGCCGGGACCGGTCCAGGCGGCCATGGCGGCCGCCCTGGCGGACCGTTCCCATGTCGCCCGCCAGCGCGAAACCTACCGGCGGCGGCGCCGGGTCTTGCTCGACGGCATCGGCCAAGCTGGTTACCTGGTGGAAGGCTCGGGCGCCGGGCTGTACCTGTGGTTCACCACGCCGGACCGGCAGGACTGCTGGCGGACGGTGGCGGACCTGGCCTCGCTCGGCATCCTGGTGGCCCCGGGGGCGTTCTACGGCGCCGGCGGGGCGGCCTTCGTCCGGATGGCGCTGACCGGCTCCGACGCGGCCGTCGCCGAAGCCGCCGCCCGCCTTACAGCCGCCTGACCCCCGCCGCCCGCGTCAGGGCCTAGGAGAGAGGGGGGCGACCTGCGGCATAATTGGCCAATGCTTGTTTAAAGGACTGGTCACGAACCGTCCCAGGAAACCTAGGAGGTGCCGGCATGGCTGAGGCCGCGAACGGTCTCCCGCGAGTCCGTCTTGAGGTCGCGGAGCGCCAACTCGAACTCGGCGTCGAACGCGCGACCGAGGGCAATCACGGCATCGTGATGGCCCCGTTGCTGCAAGAGACCGGGCTGATCTCACTCGATCCCGGGTTCCTCAACACGGCGGCCTGCACGTCGGAGATCACGTACATCGACGGCGACGTGGGCATCTTGCGCTACCGCGGCTACCCGATCGAGCAACTGGCGCGCGACTCCAGTTTCTTGGAGGTCGCGCTGCTGCTAATCAGGGGGGAACTGCCGACGGCGGGCGAGTTGGAGGCCTTCGAGACCCGCATCGACAAGCACATGTACCTCTCTGACGACTTCCGTCAGATCTTCTCCGTCATGCCGCGCCGGGCGCATCCGATGGCCACGCTGGGCGCCGCGATCAACATGATGGCCGGCTTCTACCCCGAGTCGCTCGATCCGCTGGACCCCTCAGCCGTCAGCCTGGCGACCGTCCTGATGGTCGCCAAAATGCCCACGATCATCAGCTACATCTATCGCAGAGCCCAAGGAAACGCGCTGCTCTACCCCAAGCACGGGCAAAGCTATGTCGAGAACTTCGCCCGCATGACCTTCCAGCTGCCGGGCGAGCAGTTCGACGCCCCCGAGGTTTTTTATCACGCCTTGGAGACGCTGCTGATCCTTCACGCCGACCATGAGCAGAACTGCTCCACGTCATCGGTCAGGCTGATCGGCTCGGCCCAGGCCAACCTTTACATGTCCGTGTCCGGCGGCGTCTCGGCGCTGAGCGGCCCGCTCCACGGCGGCGCCAACGAGGCCGTCCTGAACATGCTCACCTACATCCGCGACAACGAGATCGACCCCAAAGAGTTCATGACGCAGGTCAAAGACAAGCGTACAAGCGTTCGCCTGATGGGCTTTGGCCACCGCGTCTACAAGAGCTACGACCCGCGCGCGGCCATCGTCAAGGTGGAGGCCGCTGCCGTCCTGGAAGCCCTCGGCGTCAAAGACGAACTGCTGGACATCGCCTATGAGGTCGAACAGGTGGCGCTCAGCGACGACTACTTCGTGGAGCGCCGCCTCTACCCCAACGTCGACTTCTACACCGGCATCATCTACCGCGCCATGGGCTTCCCGGCGTCGATGTTCACGCCGCTGTTCGCGCTCGGCCGCCTGCCGGGCTGGATCGCCCAGTGGCGTGAACGGATTGTCGACCCGGCGGGGAAGATCGGCCGCCCGCGTCAGGTCTACACCGGCCCTGGCCTGCGCGATTACGTGCCGATGGAGCAGCGCCGATAGGTTTTCGCGCGCAGCTCGCGCCGCCGGCCTTCGGCTCGCCGCCGTTGTCAGTGCAGCCGCACGATGACGTCGTCACCGGTCGCGCCGCCGCCCGCGTCGCTCGGGGCGGGCGACCAGCCGCCGGTCTCGCGCCCCCAAGCCTGACCGGCGACGGTCACCGACTCGATCGCCAGTTCGTCCGCCTTGGCCACAGCCCATTGCGCGTAAGCCCAGGCCTCGGCGCTGGAGCCGGCCCGCAGCTTGACGGCGGCCGGTTCGGCCGGGCGGTCCTCGGCGGCGGGCTGGGCGGGGCTGATGGTGGCCTGGTCGCCAGCCGCCTCGCCCCATTCGGCGCGGACCACCGCCACCAGCCCCTCGGGGCCGAGCCCGGCCCCGGCCGGGCCCAGGACGCAGGTCAGCGCGGCCGGGGAGTGCCCGGTCAAGCTGGAGGCGAAGGAGCGCGCCACCGGCTCGTGCTGGGCGTAGGCGTCCGGGAAGGCTGAGCGTTGGACGGCCTGGGCCGCCTCGGTGATCGGCATGGTCTCGAAGCCCGGCACCTTGGCGAGTTCTGAGTAGAACTCGCCGGCCGAATAAAGCGGGTTCATGATTTCTTCGGGCGTGCCCCAATCCTGGGACGGGCGCTGCTGGAACAGTCCCAAAGAATCGCGGTCGCCGTAATCCAGGTTCCTCAGCTTCGACTCTTGCAGGGCCGTGGCCAAGGCGATCGTGACGGCCCGCGGCGACATGCCGCGGGCCTGGCCGACAGCCGCGATGAGGGCGGCGTTGGCAGCCTGCTCCGGGTCCAATTCGGCCGTGCCGGCGTCAGTGGTGGCGACGCAGCGCGGGGTGATCGCGGGACTGACCGGCCCGTCGCGGCCCGCCAGCAGGGCGACGGCCGTCAGGCCGCCGCCGATCAGCACCACCGCGGCGGCGACCACTGTCAGGGCCGTGGCCAGGGCGCGCCGGCGCCGGCGCGCCATCACGCGGACCCTCGCGCGAGCGCCGTCAAGATGGTCTCAGTTGGCATGGAGTTCGGCGTTGAGTTCGACCCCGGCCCCGCCCAGGCGCGGGACCGCCTCGATGGCGCCGGTCTGGGAGTTGCGCCGGAAAAGCCAGCCGTCCTGCCCGGACAACTCGGCGGCCTTGACCACCCGGCCGGGCCGGTCCGCCCGGCTGGAGGCGACGGCATCGGCGGGTGGACTGGTCGCGGCCCCCAAAACCGTCACCTTGGCGCCGGCAGTGAGGTACAAACCGGCCTCGACCACGCAATCGGCGCCCAGCGAGATGCCGATACCGGCGTTGGCGCCGATCAGCGAGCGCGGGCCGACGCTGATGCGGGTCTGGCCGCCGCCGGAGAGCGTGCCCATGATCGAGGCGCCGCCGCCGATGTCCGCGCCGGGCGAGACGACCACGCCTTGAGAGATCCGCCCCTCGACCATCGATTCGCCAAGCGTGCCGGCGTTGAAGTTGACGAAGCCCTCGTGCATGACGGTGGTGCCGGGCGCGAGGTGCGCGCCCAGGCGGACGCGGGCCGAGTCGGCGACGCGGACGCCGGTCGGGAGCGCGTAATCGGTCATGGCGGGGAATTTGTCGATGCCGTGCACGCGCACCGGTCCCCGGCCGGCGGCTTCCAGGCGCAGCCGGGTCTGCTCGAAGCCTTCGGGGCGGCAGGGGCCGGCGCTGGTCCAGACCACATTCGGCAAGATCCCGAACAGGCCCGTCAAATTGACTTGGCCGGGCGCGACCAGGCGGTGCGAGAGCAGGTGCAGGCGCAGGTAGGCGTCCTCAACCCCGGCGGGCGCCTGGTCCAGGTCGAGGCTGACCCGCGCCAGGGCGCGGACCAGACCGCGTTCGCGGTCCTCGCCGACCAGCGGCGCCAACTCGGCTTCACCGGGCCAGGCGGCGGCGGGGTCAGACGGGGTGCCCGCGGTGTCCGGCCGGTCCGGCCGGTCCGGCCGGGACGGCGCGGCCGGCTGGTCTGGCCGGGGCGGCGCCGCCAACGCGGGCGGGGTCCCCAACCGCGGCGACGGGCACCAAAAGTCCAGCGCCGACCCGTCGGCGTCCCTCCAGGCCAGGCCCACGCCCCAGGCCATGCGTTCGTTCATGGGCCAACAGATTAGCCTTCGGCGCGGGAGCATGGGTCCGCCGCGCGGCCCCCCGGCGCGAGCCGGCGGTCATCCCCGCGGCCGACAGGCCGCGCCGGTGGCCGCGAACGGCCAGCCGCCCGGTCCCCGCAGTTGGCTGAAAGGCGGCGGGAATCGCTGACGGCGGGGGCTTTGGCGGTACGCTGGCTCGGTGTTGCTCGATCTTGGGTCGCCGCCGGCCGAGTTGGCGTTGCGGTTGGTCGACATCCCGTCCGTGTCCGGCCAGGAACAAGCCTTGTCCGATGCCGTCGCCCTCGCCTTGGCCGCCCTGCCGCACCTGGATTGCTGCCGTGACGGCGACACGATCGTGGCCAGGACCGACCTGGGGCGCCCGCGCCGCGTGATCGTGGCCGGGCACCTGGACACGGTGCCGGTGGCCGGGAACCTGCCTGGGCGCCTGGGCGGTGGCGTGCTCTGGGGTCGGGGCGCGGTCGACATGAAAGGCGGCCTGGCGGCCATGCTGGTCGCTGGCGCCCGCGCCACGGCCCCAGCCTGCGACGTGACCTGGGTGTTTTACGACCATGAGGAAGTGGCGGCGGCCAAATCCGGGCTTGGCCGGACGCTGCGGAACCACCCCGAGTGGCTGGAGGGCGACTTCGCCATTCTGTGCGAGCCGACCGCCGCGCGCCTGGAGGGCGGCTGCAACGGCACCGTCCGGGTGGTGCTCACGGCCACCGGCAAGGCGGCGCACGCGGCCCGCCCCTGGATGGGCGTCAACGCCATTCACGGCCTGGCGGCGGCCCTCGACGCGCTGGTGCGCTTCGAGCCGGCCACCATCCGGGTTGACGGCTTGGATTTCCGCGAGGCCCTCAACGCCGTCGCCGTGACCGGCGGGATCGCCGCGAACGTCATCCCCGACCGCGCCAGCCTGACCGTCAACTACCGCTTCGCCCCGGACAAGTCCGAATCCGAGGCGGTCCGCATCCTTGAGGCCCTGTTCGCCGGCTACCAACTCGAAGTGGTCGATTCGGCGCCAGCCGCCCGCCCGGGTCTGACCGGGCCGGACGCCTCGCGCCTGGCCGCCCTGGTCGAAGCCCGGGGCGGCGGCCCGGCCCGCGCCAAACAGGGTTGGACCGATGTCGCCCGGTTCGCCGCCCGCGGCCTGGCGGCGGTCAACCTCGGCCCCGGCGATCCATCCCTGGCCCACCAAGACGACGAATCCTGCCCCACCGAGCAGATTGAGCGCGTGGCCGCCATCCTGCTCGATTTCCTCCAGCCCTGACCCGGCCCAAGGCCGGGGCGCGGCGTGGCAGGCCGGTCCCGAGGGCCGCCACCCGCCCGGCTCGACCCGGCGCTGGGAATTGGCGCGCGGCATCGGGCGAAGGCGGCGGCGGCCGGGCACGGGCCCGGCTAATCTGGGCGGGTGAGCGAAGAACAGGTTTACCGGACCGGGCCGCTGATCTACCGCGGCTCGCAGGTGCCCAGCCAGACCGCCGACCAAGCCTTCCTGGCCGAGACCACAGACTCGCGCTGGCGCCACTCCGACCCCTGGCGGGTGATGCGCATCCAAGCCGAGCTGGTGGCGGCCTTCGACGCGCTGGACGGGGTTGGCCCGGCCATCTCCGTGTTCGGGTCCGCCCGGACCAAGCCGGACCACCACTGGTACGCCGTCGCCCGCGACCTGGCCGGCCGGTTGGCCACGGCCGGTTACGGCGTCATCACCGGCGGCGGGCCGGGCATCATGGCGGCCGCCAACCGCGGCGCCCATGAGTCCGGGGGACTGTCGATTGGCCTCGGGATCGAACTCCCAGCCGAACAGGGCATGAACCCCTGGGTCGATGTCGGCGTCGACTTCCGTTACTTCTTCGCCCGCAAGGTCATGTTCGTCAAGTACGCCAGCGGCTTTGTCGCCTTCCCCGGCGGGCTCGGCACCCTTGACGAGTTGTTCGAGTCGCTGACCTTGGTGCAGACCGACAAGATCGAGGGCTTTCCGATAGTCCTGATGGGATCCGACTACTGGACCGGTCTGACGGATTGGCTCGAGGGCACGGTGGTGGCGACCGGCGCCATGGCGGCGCCCGATCTGGGGCTGTTCTCGGTCGTGGACACCCCGGCCGAGGCGATGGCGGTGATCGAGTCGGCGGCGCAAACCCCGCGGCGCGGCGGGATGGGGCGGCGATGATCGAGAGGTTCAGCGCTGGCTTCGGCGTGGTGGTGCGCGAACTCGGGATTTTCTTTGGCGGCTTCATCTCGCCGGCGCCGTTGTTCCTGCTGGCGGTGGCGGCGGCCGTGGTTGTGGCCGCCGTCTGGGCGCGGGACGGGCAGGCCGGCTCGGTGCGGCCCCTGGTCTGGCGTGTCACCATCCCCGGGATCACGGTCCTGCGGATCACGGTCCCCAGGATGAGGGTGGGCATGGCGCCGTCGCTGGCCCGCCGCGACTGGGACGCCGCCCACCGCCGCCGGGTCGAAGTCGAGGCCTCCCAGAACGCCTCAGGCGTGCCCTCGCCGCCAAGCTGACCAGCCCTGGAGCAGGTGGGCGGTAGAATACCCGGAGTTTGGAAGTCGGAGTCCGGGAAGGGGACAAGCATGGCAGCCATGAAACCGAGGACCGGAGATGGCCCCCTCGAAGTGGTCAAGGAAGGTCGCGGGATCGTCATCCGCGTCCCGCTCGAGGGCGGCGGCCGCTTGGTGGTCGAGCTGAATCAGGCCGAGGCCGCCGCGCTCGGCGAAGGCCTCAACGCTGTCGTGGCTTGAGGGTGTTGTGGCCCCGACAGCGGGCGGAAGCGAAGCGCTCCCGTCCGTCCGCCTGACGCGCGGGCGGATCAGCCGGTCGGCGGCGGTCAAGGCCGCTAACGCCTCAGTTTTGGCGCTCGGAGTCTCATCCGGGCCGGATGGGCTCGAACCCTGCCCGGGCACCACGGACGCGGCCGTCCGCTACGGCATAGACCTGGCCGCCACCGCCGAGCGCGCCGGTTTCAAGGGCGCCGCCGGGGAGGCGCTGGTCCTGGAGCTGCCGGTGCTGCACGCCAAGAGCAGCGCCTGGGCTTCGTTGGCCGCCACCATTGTGCTGGTCGGCACCGGGGCCGGCGGCCCCGACGGGCACCGCCGCGCTGGCGCCAAGCTCGCCCGCGTGGCCCGGGGCAGGGGTCCGGTCACGGCCGGGTTCGGTTCGCAGACCGCCGCGGAGACGGCCGCCTTGGTCGAGGGTTACCTCCTGGGCGCCTACCAGCCGGTGAAGCATTTCAGCGCCGATGCCGCGCCCCGCGCCAAGGCCGTTGACACCGCCGCCGATGACGCCGCCGCCGCTTTCCCGGGCGCAGCCGGCTTGGGCGCGTCTGGCTTGGGCGCGGCTGGCTTGGGCGCGTCTGGTTTGGGCGTGCGCGCCTCCGGCCCGCCTCCGGCCAGCGGCGACCTGACCTTGGTCGGCGCCCACGACCGCGCGGCGGCGGCCAAGGCCGAGGTCATCGCCAGGGCCACAGCCCTGGCCCGCGACCTGGTCAACTGGCCGTCCAACGGCAAGAACCCGGCGACTCTCGCCGATCGGGCCGCAGCCCTGGCAGCGGCCCCGTCCGTGGCCGGACCTGCGGGCGGCGTGGCCGGGTCTGCGGGCGGCGTGGCCGCCCGCCCCTCGATCCAACTGGAGGTCATGGGACCGGCCGAACTGGAGCGCCTGGGCCTGAACGCCATCCTGGCCGTGGGCGCAGCCGCCTGGCGCGGTCCCGGCGCCGACCCGAGCGGCGGGCCGCGTCTGGTCCTGGCCAGCCACACGGCATCGGACACCAAAGGCGCTCCCCACCTCGTGATTGTGGGCAAGGGCATCACCTTCGACTCCGGCGGGATCGACCTCAAACCGGCCAGCGGCCAGGCGACCATGAAAACCGACATGGCGGGCGCGGCCACGGCGCTCGCGGCCGTCCTGGCGGCGGCCGACCTGGGCCTGGCGACACGGGTCAGCGCCGTCCTGCCGCTGGCGCAAAACTCGATCGGCGCGGCCTCGATGCGCCCGGGCGACGTCATCGAGGTCTACGGCGGCGCCAGCGTCGAGGTCGGCGACACCGACGCCGAGGGCCGCCTGGTGCTGGCCGACGCGCTGGCCTACGCGGCCGCCAACCTGCGCCCGGACTACCTGATCGACATCGCCACCCTGACCGGCGCGGCCAAGGTGGCCCTGGGGCTGACCACCGGCGCCGTGATGACGCGCGACGACGTGCTGGCCGCGCGAATCGAGCAAGCCGGCGCCGCCCACGGCGAGCAATGGTGGCGCCTCCCCCTGATTGACGACTATCGTGAGGCTCTGACCAGCGAAAACGCGGAACTGAGTTCGACAGGCAAAGACGGCTGGGGGGCTGGGGCGGTGACCGCCGGCCTGTTCCTCGAACGCTTCGCCGGCACCGGGCGCTGGGCGCACCTGGATGTGGCCGGACCGGCCCGCGCCTCCGGCGGCCACGACTGGGCCGCGCCCGGCGGCACCGGCTTCGGCGTCGCCACCCTGATCGCGCTGGCGGAGCGGCTGGCCTGATGCCATGGACGGCGAATTCGACGACCTCTGGGTGGTGGTCCCCGCCTACAACGAGGCGCGCGTCCTCGACCACGTCCTGACCGCGCTGACGGCCCAGTTCCCGCACGTCTGCGTGGTCGACGACGCCTCCCAGGACGCCACCGCCGCGATCGCGGCCGGGTTCTTCGACCAGGGCGCGCGCCTGGTCCGCCATCCCATCAACCTGGGTCAGGGCGCGGCCCTGCAGACCGGCTTCGACTACGCCCTGAGCGACCCGCTGATGGCCCGCCTGGTCACCTTCGACGCCGACGGCCAGCACTTGGTGTCCGATGCCGTTCGCTTGGCCCGGCGCCTCGGCGACGGTTTCGACGTGGTGCTGGGGTCGCGCTTCTTGGGCAGCGCCCCGCAAATGGGGCGCCTCAAACGACTGGTGCTGAAGCTGGCCGTCGCGCACACCAACTTCTCCACCGGCGTGAAACTGACCGACACCCACAATGGGCTCAGGGCGCTCAGCCGCAAAGGCGTGGCGGCGATGAACCTGTCCCAATCAGGGATGGCCCACGCCACCGAAATCGTGGAACGGGTCAGGACGGCCGGGCTCAGCCACACCGAGGAGGCGGTCGAGATTCGCTACTCGGATTACTCGCGCTCCAAGGGCCAGTCGCTGCTCAACTCCGTCAACATCCTGGTCGACCTGCTGGTGAGGTGAGGGTCGTGGTCATCAAGATTGTGCTCATAGCCGCCGTGGTGATGGTGGCGCTGGTGATGGGCCGGGGGCACGGCGCCCGCCGCCAGGCGCTCAGGCGCCTCGGCCTGGCCGCCTTCGCCGGCCTGGCGGTGGCTTCGATCCTGCAGCCGGACATGCTCACCTGGGTGGCGCAGAAGATCAACGTCGGGCGCGGCGCGGACCTGTTGCTGTACGCGCTGATCGTGGTGTTCTTGTCGTATGTGTCCACACGCCACGTCCGCGACCAGCGGACCTGGCGTCAGCTGACGGCGCTGGCCCGGCGCGTGGCCCTGCTGGAGGCGCCCGCGCCCCGGGCCGCTGGGGCGGCTGGGGTTGCGCCGGGTGTGGCTGCGCCGCGTGGGGCTGCGCCCGGGGCGGCTGGGGCGGCTGGGGTTGCGCCGGGTGGGGCTGCGCCCGGGGCGGCCGGGGCTGCGCCGGGTGGGGCTGCCCCCGGGGCGGCCGGGGAGAGCGGACAGGAGCCGTCTTGATCGCCGCGCTGGCCACGGCGGCGGCGCTGGTCTGGCTGTTCGCACCCGGCCTGGCCGTGGGTTGGGCGGTCGGCATGCGCGGGCTGTCGCTGCTGGCGCTGAGCCCGGCGCTGACCTTGGCGGCGCTGGGCGGCGGCTCGTTGGTGGCGCCTTGGCTGGGGCTCGATTGGAATTGGCTGACCGCGCTCGGGGCGACCGCCTTCGGTGCGGCGGTGGCCTGGGCGGTGGCCCGGATCGCCCCGATCCGGGCGCCCCGGCTCCTGCCCCGGTGGTCGAGGCGGGACTGGTTGGCGGTGGCTGGCGGCGCGGTGGCGGCGGCGGCCTTCATCTACGCCACCAACCTGGCCGCCATGGGAGGGGCGGGCGGCTTGCCGCACAGCGGTGACCTGGTCTTTCACGGTAATCTGCTGCGGTTCATCCTTGAGACCGGCAACGCCTCCCCGTTCCACGCCGGCACGCTCAACGCGCCCGCCTCCGCCAGCGCCTACTATCCCTCCGGCCTGCACGCGATCGCGGCGCTGGCGCCGGCGGCCACCCAGGTCTGGCCCGCCCTGAACATGGTTCGCCTGGTGGCTGGCTCGGTGGTGTGGGTGCTCGGCGTGGTCTACCTGGCGCGGGTGCTGTTCGGCGGCCGGCCGAAGTTCGCCCTGGCGGCGGCCGCCCTGGCAGTGCTCTATCAGGGCCAGCCGACATCGATGGTGCCGCTGATGGCGAACACGCTTGGGGCGGCGCTGCTGCCGGCGCTGCTGGGCTGGTCGGTGCAATTGGCGCGGGTGGTGACGGTGGCGACCAAGGGCCGCGTCGCCCGGTCGCTGATCCTGCTGGTGGCGGTGGTCGGGGCAGCCTTCGCCCACCCGGCGGCGATGTTCGCTTACGCGGCGGTGGCCAGCCCAATCGCGGTCTACATAGTCTGGACAGTGGCGCTGCGTGGCTGGCGATCCGGCTACCGGGTGGCCACCGTGGCCGGGGTGGCGGCGTTGGCGGCGCTGCTGGTTGGCGCCGCCCTGGCGATCTACGCCGTGCCCGAGGTCAAGTCGGTGCTGGCCTTCGGTGGCTGGGTTGGCTCGACCAATGTCTTCGTGGCCGGCGCCATGGCGCTGACCGACTCCACCAGCCTCTTTCAGATCGGGCCGAACTTGCTGGTGACAGCCGGTTTGGCGGCCGGCGCCTGGGCGGCGCTGCGGCGGCGCAGCCGCCGCTGGTTGATCCTCAGCTTCGCGGTTGTGACTGTCCTTTACGTTGGCGCGGTCGCCAAGATCAAACTGCTCGAACCGCTGACCGGGCTGTTCTACTCCGACCGCACCCGGCTGGGGCCGCTGCTGGCCGTGGCCGGGATACCGCTGATGCTGTGGGGGCTGGATTGGGCGCTCGGCGTCTGGCGGGGCCGGCCCAAAGGGCCGGCCCGGCGTTGGATCGCGGCCGTGGGCGCGCTCGGCCTGGCCAGCGCCGTCTGCTTGACGGCCGTGCGGCCGTTCAGAGTGCACCTGCTCTACTACGACCTGGGCGTCAGCGCCGCCGCCGCCGAGCGGCGTTTCTTCGACGCCGACGAATACGCCATGATCGGCCGCCTGGCCGGGGAACTCGACCCGGGCGCGGCCGTGCTCGGCGACCCGGCCAACGGATCGGCTTTCCTGTACTCGCTGGCGGCGCAGCCGGTGGTGTTCACCCACGTCACCGGCAAGTGGGACGAACCGCGCCGCTACCTCCTGGAACACTTTGGCGACCTGGGCCATGACGCCGGCGTCTGCTCCGCGCTGGCCGAACTCGGCGTCGAATACGTCTACCTGGACTCTCGCGCCTACGGCGGCATCGACACCTTCGCGGACATGACCAATGGCCTGACCGTCGAGGGCAACCTGGAACTGGTCGACAGCGGCGGCGCCGCCGCCGTCTACCGGATCACGGCCTGCGACTAGGTCGCCTGTGCTCCGAGCGCGACGGCGCCGGGCGGGGCTGGTTTTGGAGTGGTCAAACTGACCACTCAACGCGGTTTTGGCCGTCGACTGGTCAATTTGACCACTCGCGCCGGGCCGCGCCCGGACGACCCCAAACCAGCGCGGCGGCTTGACCTGGCCAAACACGAAAACCCGGCCCGGCGGCATCGGGCGGGGCTGGTTTTGGAGTGGTCAAATTGACCACTCAACGCGGTTTTGGCCCTCGACTGGTCAATTTGACCACCGGCGCCGGGGCGCGCGCTTGGCCGCGAGCGCGTTTGTCAGGACATGGGTGGGAGGCGGCGCTTGACGGCCAGGAGCAGGCCGTCGCCGGCGGCGTTCAGGGCCACGGACAGGTCCTCGCGTTCGCGCAACTCGCGCCCGACCTCGCGGACCGTGACCGTGACCGGATCGCGGCGGGCCGGGTCCGGCACGCGGCCGTCCGCCAGGGCGCCGTCGATCGCCAGCACGCCGCCCGGCCGCAGCAGACGCAGGGAGTCGCCCAGGCGGTCCCCGAAATCGAGCTTGTTGCCGCCCAACAACACCAAGTCATAGGCGGAATCGGCGAGGCGGGGGAGAACCTCGGCGGGACGGGAGTTGATCAGGCGGACCTGGCTCAGCGCCAGCCCGGCCTCCATCAGGGCCTCGCGGGCGGCGTGCTGGTGTTCGACCTCGACGTCGATCGAGGTGACGATCCCGCCAGGCGCCATGGCGCCGAGCAGATAAATGATCCCGATCCCGGCGCTGGTGCCGATCTCGACGGCGGCGCCCGCCTTGAGGGCGCCGGCCACCACCGCCAGCAGCGCGCCCGCCCCGGGACTGGGGGCGGTGACGCCGAGCTCGCGGGCGCGGGCGCGGGCGTGGGTCAAAGCCTCTGATTCGGGGATGAAGTCTTCGGCGAACACCCAGTTCGCCACGTAATCGACGCCTCCGGCCATGAACCGATGGTATCGGACCAGGCCACGGGCATCACCCCAAACGCGGGGCGAGTTCACGGGGCTGGCACGGGCCGGGCGGGCGCGTGGAGGTGAAAGTGGGCGGGCGGCATCGGGCGGCGGGGCGTGCGAGCGACCCCGGCGGCGGGCGGGCGGCTCCCGGGCGAGTGGGCGGGCGGCATCGGGCGACGGGGCGTGCGGGCGGGGCCTGCCGGGACAACTGTGATGTTGGTCACATTTAGGCCGTTGAGCAGCCAATTCACAGTGCGGCGCCGGTAGCATGAAGGTATCGCGGAGCGGTCGGAACCCGGAGGCGGGCGCCCGCATCGCCAACGCACCCACCCCGAGGGGAAGTTCGTATGTCAGTCGCAACCACGAGCGCTGACCGGGAGGCGCTGCCCACGATTCCGGGACCGCCGCCCGGGCCCGTCAGCCTGGATCGAACAACTTGGGCCGAAGTCGCCGAGGACCACTACGCCACCGTCTACCGCATCGCTTACAACCTGACGGGAAACAAGGCCGATGCCGAAGACCTCGCGCAAGAAACTTTCTTCCGGGTCTTTCGCTCGTGGGACAGTTACCAACCGGGAGGCAGCTTCGAGGGCTGGCTCCGGCGCATCACCACCAACCTGTTCCTGGACGCCAAGCGGCGGGAGGCGCGGATGCGCCTGGAGGCCCTTGACGATGAGGCCGGGCAGGTTGCGGACGCCGCCGCAACCCCCGAGCGGGCGGTCGAGCTGATGAGCCTGGACGACCGCTTGGATGGGGCGTTGTCGCAGCTCAGCCCCGATTTGCGGCGGGCGCTGGTGATGTGCGACGTGGAAGGCAAGAGCTACCAGGAGATCGCCGACACGCTGGGCGTGCGGTTGGGGACGGTGCGGTCGCGGTTGCACCGGGCGCGGGCTCAGGCGCGCTGCGCGATGGCGGACTGAGGCCCGGACTGAAGCCCGGACTGAGGCCCGGCCCGGGGGCCGGGCGGTGGCCAGCGGGCGGCCAGCGAGGGCGGGGTGCGGGCGGGGCGCGGGCGGCGAGCCACAGGCCGACATCTCAAAATGAGTCAAGAATGGGTCAATCGTCAGCCAGATTTTGTCGCTTTTGCCCTACAATTCCCTTCATGGCGCGCATTCAACTGGCGGAAGACGACTCGGCCATCGCCGATCCTTTGGCTCGAGCACTCACCCGCGAAGGTTATGACGTAACTGTTTTCGACACCGGCCAGACGGTGATCGACTCCCCGGAAGCCCCTGACCTGGTGATCCTCGACCTTGGTCTTCCGGACATGGACGGCTTGGACGTGGCGCGGGCGCTGCGGGCGCGCGGCCCGCTGCCGCCCATCTTGATCCTGACCGCGCGGGCGGACGAGGTCGATCTGGTGGTCGGCCTGGACGCGGGCGCTGATGACTATGTCACCAAGCCGTTCCGGCTGGCAGAGCTGCTGGCCAGGGTGCGGGCGTTGCTGCGCCGCTCGGGCGCGGAGGCGGACGGCGGAGACGAATTGCGGGCGCAGGACGTGCGGGTGGAGGTCTTGTCCCACCGGGCCTTCCACGGCGAGCGTGAGTTGCACCTGACCGCCAAGGAGTTCGACCTGCTGAAAGCCCTGGTGCGGGAGGGCGGCTCGGTGGTCAGCCGCGACGCGCTGATGCGCGAGGTCTGGGGCTCGGAGCCGGCGGCTGGCTCGACCAAGACGCTCGACATGCACGTGTCCTGGCTCAGACGCAAATTGGGCGATGACGCGACCTCGCCGCGCTACATCACCACCATCCGGGGCATGGGCTTCCGCTTCGAGACCGCCAGCTAGCTTCAAGTGCGCCGTCGCTTGATGCTCGCCACCACCATGGCCGTGGCCGTGGCGGTGATGCTGCTGGGCGCGCCCCTGACCGTCTTCGCGGGGCAGTTGGCGAAGTCAGACGCCAAGGCGGAGATCCAGACCCGCGCCGACGCCCTGGCCGCCTTGCTGGACAGCTACGAGTCGGTCCCCGATCCGGTCAACCAGTCGCTCCTGGACTCGTATCTGTCCAGGTCGCCGAGCCAACTGCGAGTTCACATCGATGTCGAACTGAGCGGCGGCGCCACCATGACGGCCGGCCAGCCGATCTCCGGGCCGCGCGTCGAGGTCAACGCCTCGCCGTTGACGGCCACCAGCGTCTCTTTCCAGGTGTCGTGGTGGGAGTTGCAGCTGCGGGCGCTGCCGGCTGTGGGGCTGGTGCTGCTGGGCTGCCTGGTGGCCATGTCGGTGGGCGCGGTCTTCGCCGCGCGGCAGGCCCGGCGCCTGTCGGCGCCCTTGGTCTACCTTTCGGCGACCGCCGAACAACTGGGTTCCGGGCAGATGCGGATCCGCCCGCCCAAGAGCGGGATCGAGGAAATCGATCTGGTCGGGGAGGAACTGGCCCGGTCCGGCGACCGCATGGCCAAACGGCTCTCAGTCGAGCGGCAGTTCGCGTCCGACGCCTCCCACCAACTGCGCACGCCGTTGACGGCCCTGGCCATGCGTCTGGAGGAGATCGAGTACCTGACCACGCAGGACGACGTCCGCGAGGAAGCCCGCATTTCGTTGGAACAGATCGAGCGGCTGGCCACCACAATTGACGAGCTGCTGGGGCGCAACCGGTCCGGTTCTGGGTCGGCCAGGCGCTGGCTGCGCCTGGCCGAGGTTCTCCACCAGCAGCAGCAGGAATGGTTGCCGATGTTCGCCGAAGACGACCGCAGCCTGGTCGTGGAGGTGGACGATTCGCTCACGGTCACGGCCAACCCGGGCGCGCTCAGCCAGGTCATCGCCACGTTGCTGGAGAACGCGCTGACCCACGGCGACGGCGTGACGACCCTGCGCGGGCGCAAGGTCGAGGGCGGCGTCGCCATCGAAGTGGCTGATGAGGGCCCGGGCGTCAACCCCGAACTGGCCGCCAAGATTTTTGAGCGCTCGTTCTCCACCGGCGGCTCGACCGGCCTGGGTTTGGCTGTCGCCCGCGACTTGGTGGCCGCCGAAGGCGGGCGCCTGGAGTTGAGCCAGCGCCAGCCCCCGGTGTTCACGGTTTTTCTGTCGTCCTCGCGGTGAAGACCCAGAACTTGTAGGCCAGGTAGCGGAACACCGTGCCCAGCACAATGCCAAGGTTGCGGGCGATGACGTCCGGCCCGGCGCCGTGGAAGCCGAACACCCAGCGCGACAGGTAGAGGCAGCCGCCGGTTATCAGGAGCCCGATGCCGTTCGCGGCCACGAACGCCGCGGCCTCCTTGAGCGGCAGCTTGGCCCGCCGCCCGGCGAAGGTCCAGTAGCGGTTGCCCAGGTAGGAGACGGCGGTGGCGACAGCCGAGGCGATGATCGAGGCTCGCACAGGGTAGGCGGCCATGAGGCCGCCCGGGCCCTCGGTCAACAGCAGGTAGGCGCCGTTGTCGACCAGCCAGGCGACGGCGCCGACGGCGCCGAATTTGGCCGCCTCATAAGCCCACAGGAACAGTTTGGCGAGACGCCGCAGGCGGTGGCCTGGATTGGCCGCCGCCGCCTCCAGGCGTTCCAACAAACTCACCGGGCCACTATAGCCAGGCGCGCTCCGGGCGCCGTCCACGCCCACCAGCGCCCGGCCGCGCGGCGCGGACGGTCGCCTATTCTTGTGTGCCGTGACCAAACCTGTTCGCGTCGGCATCGTCATGGGCTCTGACTCAGACTGGCCGGTTATGAAAGCCGCCGCCGGGGCACTGGCGGGACTCGGCATCGGCTACGAAGTCAATGTCATCTCGGCTCACCGCCTTCCCGATCAAACCGTCCAGTACGGCCGCGAGGCGGCCGGGCGCGGCCTCAGGGTGATAGTCGCCGGGGCCGGCGGGGCGGCCGCCCTGCCCGGCATGTTCGCGGCCGTCACGCATCTGCCGGTGATCGGCGTGCCGGTGGCGTTGAAGGCGCTCGACGGCCTGGACTCGCTGTTGTCGATAGTCCAGATGCCGGCTGGCGTGCCGGTGGCGACGGTCGGGATTGGCGCCGCCAAGAACGCCGGCCTGTTGGCCGCGCGGATCATCGCTGCCGGCGACGGGGCCGAGGCCGGCGCCGCCCGCGCCGCCCTGGAGGCTTTCCAAGCCGGCCAGGCGGCCGAGGTCGGCGCCAAAGGCGACCGCCTGCGTGAGCGGCTGGCGGGCGACGGGCTGTAGTCGCGCCGCCTCAGCGGCCGGAGGTCCTAAACTGGCCTGCATGCCTGCTATCTCACGCGAGGAAGTGGCGCGCGTCGCGGCGCTCGCCCGCATCTCGCTGGCGGACGCCGAATTGGACCAGATGGCCAGCCAACTCGACTCGATCGTCGAGGCTGTGCGCACGGTCAGCGAAGCCGCCGGCGGCGATGTGCCCGCCACCTCCCACCCGATCCCGCTGGTCAACGTCTACCGCCCGGACGCGGTGCACCCGTCGCTGAGCGTCGAGGCGGCGTTGCAGTCGGCGCCAGCCCGCGAGGCTGACCAGTTCAAGGTCCCGCAGATCCTGGGGGAGGAGCCGTGAGCGACCTGACCCGCCTGGGCGCGGCCGAGATGGCGCGATTGCTGCGCGACGGCGAGCTTTCCTCGGTCGAATTGACCCAGGCCCACTTGGACCGCATCGAGGCCGTCGACGGCGCCGTGCACGCCTTCTTGCAGACGCTCCCGGAGGCCGCTTTGGCGCAAGCCCAGGCCGCCGATGCCGCCCGGGCGGCCGGGGAGGACCTTCCCGCCTTGGCGGGGGTGCCGATAGCGGTCAAAGACGTGTTGGCGACCAAGGGGCTGAGGACCACCTGCGGCTCGCGGATTCTGGAGAACTGGATTCCCGCCTACGACGCGACGGTTGTCCGCAAACTGCGTCAAGCGCACCTGCCGGTGCTGGGCAAGACCAACATGGATGAGTTCGCCATGGGCTCGTCGACCGAGCATTCGGCCTTCGGCCCGACCCGCAACCCGTGGGACCTGGAGCGCATTCCCGGCGGCTCCGGCGGCGGCTCGGCCGCGGCGGTCGGGGCCTTCGAGGCGCCGCTGGCGCTGGGCTCGGACACGGGCGGGTCGATCCGCCAGCCCGCCGCCGTCACCGGCACCGTCGGCGTCAAGCCGACCTACGGCGCGGTCAGCCGCTACGGCCTGGTGGCCATGGCCTCGTCGTTGGACCAGGTCGGCCCGGTGGCGCGCAATGTGCTCGACACGGCCCTGCTGCACGAGCTGATCGGCGGCCACGACCCGAAGGACCAGACTTCGCTCAATGAACCGGTGGCTCGGGCGGTCGACGCGGCCCGGCTGGGACTTGGCGGCGACGTCAAAGGCCTGCGCGTCGGCATCGTGCGCGAACTGGGCGGTCGCGGCTACCAACGTGGCGTGCTGGACCGCTTCGACGAGGCGCTGGGCGAGCTGCGCTCCCTGGGCGCCTCCGTGCGCGAGATCTCCTGCCCCTCCTTCCGCTACGCGCTGCCGGCCTATTACCTGATCATGCCCTCGGAGGCGTCCTCGAACCTGGCGCGTTTCGACGCCATGCGTTACGGCCTGCGGGTGGACCCGCAGACCGGGCCGGTGACGGCCGAGACGGTGATGGGCGCGACCCGCGCGGCCGGTTTCGGCGCGGAGGTCAAGCGGCGGATCATCCTTGGCACCTACGCCTTGTCGGCGGGGTATTACGACGCCTATTACGGCAGCGCCCAGAAGGTCAGGACCCTCATCCAGCAGGACTTCGAGAACGCCTGGGAGCAGGTCGATGTGCTGGTCAGCCCGACATCGCCGACCACCGCCTTCAAGTTGGGGGAGAAGCTGGACGATCCGCTGGCGATGTATTTGGCGGACGTGGCCACCATCCCCGTCAACCTGGCCGGGATCCCCGGCATGTCGGTGCCGTGCGGGCTGGCCGAGGACCGGCTGCCGGTGGGCTTTCAGATTTTGGCGCCCGCCCGGGCGGACGCCTTCCTTTATCAAGTCGGCGGCGCGCTGGAGGCGGCGTTGGAGGCGAAGTGGGGGGCGCCGTTGCTGGCCCGGGCGCCCGGTTTGCCGCAGGGGCCCAGCCGGACTGAAGGAGGCGTCAAATGAGCGGTCTGTTCAGCTTCGAGGCGGCGGTGGAGCGTTTCGACCCGGTCATGGGCATTGAAATCCATGTCGAGTTGAACACGCGCACCAAGATGTTCTGCTCCTGCGCCAACCGCTTCGGCGCGCCGCCGAACACCCAGGTCTGCCCGGTTTGCGTGGGCCTGCCGGGGGCCATGCCGGCGCTCAACCACAAGGCCGTCGAGTCGGCCATCCGCCTGGGCCTGGCCCTGAACTGCCAGATCGCCGAGCGTTGCACCTTCGCGCGCAAGAATTACTTCTACCCGGACCTGTCGAAGAACTACCAAATCTCGCAGTACGAGGACCCGATCGACTTCGACGGCCACCTCGACGTCGAGTTGTCCGATGGCGTGGTCCGCCGCATCGGGATCGAGCGCGCCCACATGGAGGAGGACGCCGCCAAGAACACCCATGTGGGCGGGGCCACGGGCCGCATCCAGGGGGCCGACTACACGCTGGTCGATTACAACCGGGGCGGCACGCCCCTGGTCGAGATCGTCACCAAGCCGATCGAGGGCGCGGGCGCCCGGGCGCCGGAGCTGGCCCGCGCCTATGTGGCGGCCGTGCGGGAGCTGGTGATCGCCTTGGGCATCTCCGACGCCCGCATGGACCAGGGCTCGATCCGGGCGGACGTCAACTTGTCGCTCCGGCCGAAGGCCGCCAGCCCCGCCGAACAAGCCCAGGTGCCGTTCGGCAAGCGCTCCGAGACCAAGAACGTCAACTCGCTGCGCGCCATCGAGAAGGCCATCCGCCATGAGATCCGGCGCCAGGCGGCGCTGCTGGCCGCCGGGCGGCCTGTGGTCCAAGAGACCCGGCACTGGCATGAGGACACCGAGGCGACCTCGCCGGGGCGCTCGAAGGAGCAGGCCGAGGACTACCGGTACTTCCCGGAACCGGATTTGCTGCCGATCGAGCCGTCCCGCGCCTGGGTCGAGGAATTGCGGCGGACCCTGCCGGAGCCGCCGGCTGAGCGCCGCCGCCGCCTCCAGGCGGCCTGGGGCTTTTCTGACCTGGAGTTCCGCGACGTGGTCAACGCCGGCGCTTTGGACTTGATCGCCGCCACCGTCGCGGCCGGCGCGCCCCCGGCCGGGGCGCGCAAGTGGTGGATGGGCGAGTTGGCGCGGACCGCCAACCAGGGCGGGGTCGAGTTGGCCGAGTTGCCGGTGACGCCTGCGGACATCGCCGCCCTTGAGGGCCTGGTCGCCTCCGGGCGTCTCAACGACAAGCTCGCCCGTCAGGTCTTGGATGGCGTTTTGGCTGGTGAGGGCGGCCCCGAGGCGGTTTTGGCCGCCCGCGGCCTGGGGATAGTGTCCGATGACGCCGCCCTGCTTGAGGCCATCGACTCGGCTTTGGCCGCCCAACCCGATGTCGCGGCGAAGATTCGCGGCGGCAAGGTGGCCGCGGCCGGGGCCATAGTTGGCGCGGTCATGAAAGCCACCCGCGGCCAGGCGGACGCCGCCCGCGTCCGCGAGCTGATCCTGGAGCGCCTCACCTCCTGACCCACCCGCGCGCCCGCCCCCGCGCCATCGGCCACTGCGGCACTGGGCCGACGCGGCAGATCGCGGCGCGAAGACGGTCGGTGTTCGCCGCTCAGGCGGGCGGCGGCTGGTGGGCGGGGGAGGAACGTAGAATGGCGGGGTGACTTCGAGTCCTCCTGAACCGCATCGGCGGCCTGAGCCGCCTTCATTGTCGCCTGGCGCCGGCACCGAGTTGCTCGAGCGTGAGGAGACTCGCCTCGATCCGGGGGATCACGAGCGCTTCGCGCACTACGTCCGCAAGGACAAGATCGCGGCCTCGGCCGTCACCGGCAAACCGGTGGTGGCGCTCTGCGGCAAGGTCTGGGTGCCAGGGCGCGACCCGTCCAAGTTCCCGGTCTGCCCCGCCTGCAAGGCCATCTATGAGTCGCTGACCGGCGGCGGCGACGGCGGCTCGGACTGAGGCTGGCTCGCCCGCCGCGCGCGGCGGGCCGGGTCAGGCGCCGGCGCCCGCCCGCACGTTGGAGACGGTGGTGGGGATGGCCGGTTCGCCTTCGGAGAGGCGCAGGCCGGCCGGCGGCAATTCCGCGCGCGAGGCCAGGTGGTGTTCGCGGGCGCGACCCAGTTGGGCGGCGCCCAGGTGGGCAGGGTCGATCAGGCCCCGGCTGATGTAATTGACTTGGAGCGGGCGCAGCCCGTAGTCCTCGGGCGCGACCGGCCGGACGCCCGGCCCGGTCAGGATGACTTCTTCTTCCGCCACGCCCGCGTCATCGATCCGTCGGCCGGCCCACTTGGCGCCGCCGATGGTTGACTTGCCGCCCGATGACCGCTTCTCGACCGGCTCCAATCTGCCGCTGGCGCCCTCGCGGGCGACCAGTTTGAAAATCATCTCGGCGGTTGGCGCGCCGGAGCCGGTGACCAGTTTGGTGCCCACCCCGTAGGAATCAACCGGGGCTGCGGCCAGGCCGGCGATGGAGTATTCGTCCAGGTCAGAGGTCACGGTTATGGCGGTGTTGGGGGCGCCGAGGGCGTCTAGCCACTGGCGGACGGAGCGGGCCAATTGCGGCAGGTCGCCGGAGTCGAGGCGCACCGCCTTCAGCGCCGGGCCGGCCAATTCGACGGCCAGTTTGACCGCTTCCTTGACGTTGTAGGTGTCCACCAGCAGGGTTGTGGCCGCGCTCTGCGCGGCCAATTGCGAGACGAAGGCCTCACGTTCAGAATCGTGCGCCAGGGTGAAGGCGTGGGCGGCTGTGCCGATGGTCGGGATGCCCCAGGCCCGCCCCGCCTCCAGCACCGATGTGCCCGCGAACCCGGCCACGTAGGCGGCGCGGGCGGCCGCCACGGCCGCCTGCTCGTGGGTTCGGCGCGCGCCCATCTCCAGGCAGGGCCTGTCCCCGGCGGCGGCGGTCATGCGCGACGCGGCCGAGGCCACCGCGCAGTCGTGGTTCAGCACCGACAGGATCAGGGTCTCGAGGATGACGCATTCGGCGAAGGTGCCGTCCACCGTCAGCACCGGCGAACCCGGGAAATACAACTCGCCCTCGGCGTAGCCGCTGATGGAGCCGCCAAACCGGTAGGACGCCAGCCATTCGGCGGTGGCGGCGCCCACGACCCCGGACTCGACCAGCCACTCGAGCGAGCCGTCGGGAGTGTCGAAGCTGAGCGAGTCCAGCACCTCCATCAGGCGGCCGGTGCCCGCGACCACGCCGTAGCGCCGCCCACGCGGCAGGCGCCGCGCGAAAACCTCGAAGACGGAGCGCCGCCCGGCCGTCCCGTCCGCCAGCGCGGCCTCCAGCATGGTCAGTTCGTATTTGTCGGTCAGCAGCGCCGTGCCCATGGGGGCCAAGTCTATTGGCCGCCCGATGCCGTCTGGCCAAGTCCCAGCCCCAGCGAGGCTCGGTTACCCTGGGAGCGTGAGTGACGCGCCGATTGGGATTTTCGACTCCGGCCTGGGCGGGTTGACGGTGGCCCGAGCGGTGCTCGATCAGCTGCCGGCCGAGCCGGTGCTCTACCTGGGCGACACCGCCCACACCCCCTACGGCCCCCGGCCCATCGCCGAGGTTCGGGAGCTGGCCTTGGCCGGCCTTGACCGACTGGTCGACGCTGGGGTGAAACTGCTGGTCATAGCCTGCAACACGGCATCGGCGGCGGTTTTGGCGGACGCCCGCGAACGTTACGAGCAAGGTCGCGGCGTGCCGGTCTTGGAGGTCATCCGCCCGGCCGTGCGCCGGGCCGTGGGCGCCACGCGCAACGGGCGCGTCGGGGTGATCGGCACCCAGACGACGATCGACTCGCGCGCTTACGACGACGCCTTCGCGGCCGCGCCGCATCTGCGCCTGACGGCGCGGGCGTGCCCGCGATTTGTCGAACTGGTCGAGGCCGGCTCGACCTCCGGCCCGGAGGTGATCGCGGCCGCCCAGCGTTACTTGGCCCCCCTGCAGGACGCCGGGGTGGACACGGTGGTGCTGGGCTGCACCCACTATCCGCTGCTGACCGGGGCGCTGTCCTATGTCATGGGGCCGGATGTGACGCTGGTGTCTTCGGCTGAGGAGACCGCCAAGGATGTGTTCGCCAGGCTGGTGGCGGGCGGGCGCCTGCGCCAGGGCTCGGGCACGCCTGTCCACCGCTTCTGCACCACGGCCGAGAGCCCAGCCTTCGCGCGGTTGGTCCGCCGGTTCCTCGGGCCGCAGGCCCCGGCCTGGGAGGCTGCCGATCAGACCCTGCCGGGCGGCATGCCCCTGGCGCCGAACGCGACCCTGGGGGCCGACCTGGGCGCCGACCTGGGCGTCCCCCTGGCGCCGAGCGCGACTGCGGGGTTGGCGCGATGAGGCTGCTCGTCATCGGCTGCACCGGGTCCCTGTCCGGACCAACTTCTCCCGCCTCCAGCTACCTGGTCCAAACGCGGGACCGTTCGGGCAGGCTCTGGACGATCGCCCTCGACATGGGCTCGGGGGCCTTCGGGGTGCTGCAGAGCATGATGCCGCCGGAGGCGCTGGACTTTGTCGGGTTGAGCCATCTCCATCCCGATCATTGCGCCGATCTGACCGGGCTGGCGGTCTACGCCAAGTACCGTCCGGGCGCCGCCATGGCGTCGCTGCCGGTGTACGGCCCCGCCGACACGCCCCACCATCTGACCGAGTTGCAGTATTCGCACGACCCGGGCTCGGACGGCGGCGACTTCAACTACGGCGTTTGGGCGGAGGGGGTCGGCATCTCGGTCGGTCCATTCACAATCACTCCTTTCCCTGTCCAACACCCAGTTGAGGCTTGGGGTTTCAGGTTAGACGGACCCTCTGACATCAGCCCCGGCAAGCGTGTGACCTTGAGTTATAGCGGCGACACGGACACTTGCGAGGGCCTGACGGCGTTGGCGGCGGGGGCCGATCTGCTGCTCGCCGAGGCGGCTTTCGAGGACGGCCGCGACGTCTCGCGCGGAGTCCATTTGACCGGCAGGCGGGCCGGCCAGGTCGCCAGGGCCGCCCGCGTTCGCCAGGTCGTGGCCACCCATCTGCCGCCTTGGAACAACCCGGCCGTGACGCTGGACGCGATCAGGGAGGTTTACCCGGGCCCGGTCTACCTGGCGCGGCATCGGGCGTCGTTCGTCATTTGAGGGCCGGGCCGGTCCCAACCGAGCCGGGCCGGGCCCAGCCGAGCCCAGCCGAGCCCAACCGAGCCGGGCCGGTCCCCGCCGAGCCCAGCCGAGCCGGGCCGGTCCCAAGCGAGCCCAAGCGAGCGCGCCGCCGCGGTGTCAGCGTTCGCGCGCGCGGACAGATAGGGTCTTAGCCTGTGACTGGATTCATTCGGGCCGACGGCCGCAAAGTAGACCAACTCCGCGACGTGACGATCGAGCGTGGCTGGCTCGACACCGCCGAAGGTTCGGCGCTGATAACTTGCGGGAGCACCCGGGTGTTGTGCGCGGCATCGTTCACCACCGGCGTGCCCCGCTGGCGGCGCGGCCGGGGCGAGGGCTGGGTGACCGCCGAATACGCCATGCTGCCGCGCGCCACCACCGAGCGCACCGACCGGGAGTCGGTGCGCGGGAAGATCGGCGGCCGCACCCATGAGATTTCGCGGCTGATCGGCCGGGCGCTGCGCGCGGCCGTGGACCTGCGGGCGCTGGGCGAGAACACGATCCAACTCGACTGCGACGTGCTGCAGGCGGACGGCGGCACCCGCACGGCCGCCATCACCGGGGCTTACGTCGCCTTGTCCGATGCCGTCGCCTGGGCCCGCGCCAAAGGTCACGTCGGCCGCGACGCGGCCGCTTTGGCCGGGTCGGTGGCGGCCGTGTCGGTTGGGGTGGTGGGCGGCACGCCGATGCTGGACCTGCCGTACTGCGAGGACGTCCGGGCCGAGACGGACATGAATGTGGTCGTGGACGGGGCCGGGCGCTTTGTCGAGGTTCAGGGCACCGCCGAGCGGGCGGCGTTCTCGCGCGTCGAATTGGACCGCCTGCTGGACTTGGCGCTGGCCGGTTGCGCCGAGTTGAGCCGAATCCAGGCTGAGGCGCTGGCGGCGTGAGCGCGCCGGGGGCGCTTGGGTCGCCCGGGGCGCCGGGAGCGCCGGGAGCGCGCCTGGTTCTGGCCACCCACAACCCGCACAAGGTGGCGGAGTTGCGGGCGATTCTGGACGCCGCCGGGGCCCTCGGCCCCGCCGAAGTGGTCGGCGCGGGCGAGTTGGACGTGCCCGCGCCGTTGGAGGACGCGCTGACCTTCGCGGACAACGCCTTGATCAAGGCGCGGGCCTGCTGCGCCGCCACCGGGTTGGCGGCCGTGGCGGATGATTCCGGTCTTTGCGTCGCCGCCTTGGGCGGCGCGCCGGGGGTGTTCTCGGCCAGATGGGCCGGCGGCCACGGCGATGACGCGGCCAACCTGGCGCTGCTGTTGGACCAATTGCGCGATGTCCCTGACAAACACAGGGCGGCGTGGTTCGAGTGCGCCGCGGCGCTGGTGACGCCGGACGGCCGTGAGCGCGTCGAGGTCGGCCGGCTGACCGGGCGCTTGGCGCGCCAGCCGCGCGGCGGCGGAGGGTTCGGCTACGACCCGATTCTGATCCCGGACGGCATGGCCGTCACCGCCGCCGAATTGACCCCGGAGCGCAAGAACGCCATCTCGCATCGGGGCCGCGCCTTCCGGGCCCTCGCCCCCGCGATTCGCGCGTTGTGGCCGTAGCCGGAAGGGCCGCGAAGAGTTGGCTGTGCTCACCAAGTGAGACTGAGTTGGCCTGAGGCCCTAAACCGCTCATAAGAAGGCTCGGCTTACCTCAACCGGTGAGTTTGCGCAGTTCAGCCTATGTGAGGTCACGAACGGAACTGGGCGCGCGAAGACGGTCAGCCGCTGGCGCCGCCGCGCCGATGGCGGGCGGGCTGGGACCGGGGACGGGGCTGGGAGTCACCACTCGGCATCGGGCGAGGCGGTTCCAAACCCCGCCCCCCACCAGGGCCGCAAGCCGGACCGCTTCGCGGATCGCGGTCTTGCCCAGGCCGATCAGTTCCTTCAAGCTCCGGCCCGCCGATAATTCTTCGTCCACAGGCCCGCGGCCTTCCGCCGCCCCGGCGGGTCGCGGCGGCGCTAGTTTTCGAGGCACGGTTGGTCGCGGGCGGGCCGCGCCAGCCGAACCGGGTGTCGAATCCGGAAAGTCGAAACCAGAAACGAGGCTGAGCATGTTCAGACGCAAACTCACTCCGGGGCGCCGGCCGGCGGCGTTGATCGCGGCGGCGGCGGTGGCGTTCGCCGCCGTGGTGGTGCTCCCGCCGCAGATGGCTCAGGCGGCCCACTCCAAACCCGGCATGGCGGGAATGACGAACGTCGCTCACCAGGCCGCCCGGGAATGGTGGGTGTGGGCGAAGACCAGCTCAGAAGTGGTCCACGGCGCGGTGGACGACATCTGGCTCAACTACATGAACGCCAGCGGGGCCACCCCTCGGGTGCGCGTGTCGCTGATCGACCCGGACGGCGCCGTGGCGGCCAGCGCCACCGCGTCCGGGATGGGCGGCTCCACCTCGGCCTCGGCGTCCGGCAAAGCCGGGCTCTGGAAAGTGCGCTTCGACACCCCGCAGACCTCATCCTCCGCGGACGGCACCTACTACTTCTACCAGGACGCCTGGGTGACAGACGGGTCGGTCGACAAGACCGGGCGGGTGTTCGCGCATCAGATCGTGGGCGCGCAAGGTTCGGCCTCGGCGACATTCAACCTGTGGGTCGTGGCCGAGGACGGGACCATGTTCAAGACCACGTTCACCGATTACGGCGGGGTCAACTCGGCCATCGGCGCCGACGGCTTGGGCCTCTACAAGGCGGACAGTTGCATGCCCACGGGCAAATCCCGCACCCAAGGCGGGTTGGCGGCCAGCTATCCGGAACCCGCCTACTCCCTGGACGCGGCGGCGGGCAAGAGCGACTGCGGGCAGGCCTGGTTCTCGCTGTTCGCGGATCAACCAGACCCGGACCTGCCCGCCCACGCCACCCACGCGGGCGAGACGGTGATGGTCGCGCCCCAATACAGCCCGCCGACCCGGCCCGACCCGGACCTGAGACTGGCCGAAGGCGCGCCCTGGCAGACCCCGTTCATCGGGGCCGGCGGGACGCTCGGGATTGACGGGTTCCGGGGGCAATACCAAATCCTGATCGACGCCAACGGCGACGGCGACACCGCCGACCCGGCCGACCGGGTCCTCACCCGCGAAAAGCCGGTCGCGGCCGGGGACGTGACCTGGACCTGGGACGGCAAAGACGGCCAAGGGACGGCGGTGGCCAACACGGCCACCCCCAAGATCAGCGTCAGGCTGATCAAAGGCGACGAGTACTACCAGGTGCTGCGGGACGTCGAATGGCTCAGAGGCGTCCAAGTTCAGCAGATCAGGGGCCACGAGGCGGCCAAAGCCGGCGGGCCGGTGTGGGTCGGGGTGCACTGGGATGACACCGACGTCGCCAGCGACCCGGGCGCGAACCCGGGGCACGTCATGGCGTCGCTGCTCGCCCCCGGCAACACGTTGGTGTCCCCGCCAACTGGGCTGACGACATCGGCGGGGCCGACCCACGGCTGGGCGGACCCGACCAGCGGGCCGGGCGGCCACGATTCCTGGGGCAACAACGCTGACATAGCCTTCGGCGTCTGGTCCGATCTGTCCGCCGACGAGACGCTGGCGGCCCCCTGGCAGCAATTCTTCGAGCGGCAGTTGGCGGTGACGTCCAAGAGCGGGGCGCTCAGCCCAGCCTCCGGCCCGGCGGGCAAGGAGACGCGCGCGATCACCTACACGGTCAAGGTCAAGAACACATCGGCCGCAGCGGCCGGCGGCGAAACCGACTTCACGGTTGAGCGCCCGGCGGTGGTCAAAGACACGCTGCCCGCGCATGTCTCCAACTGGACCTATCTCACCACCGCCTACTCCGGCGCCAGCGCCGCCACCGCCTCCGCCGCCACCGCGGCCACCGCGGCCGAGTCTGCCGGGGTCATGACCTGGACGGGGCCGCTCAAAGCCGGGGAGACCGCCACCGTCACCTACCGGGTGACCGTCACCCCCGGGCACTCCGCGTCGAGGCTGAACTCGGCCCGCCCGGCGGACTGCGCCGCCGATTTCGCCACCCCGGGCGGAGACATAGTCGACACCCGCTGCGACCCCGCCGCGCAGGTCAGCGAGACGCTCCTGCCAGGGTTGAAGATCGAAAAGACCGTCGACAGCGCCGGGTTGCACAAGAAGGACAACACCGCCGCGTACACGGTCACGATCACGAACATCGGCCGCGCGGCGTTCACCGCCGCCGACCCGGCCAAGCTGACCGACGACCTCAGCGCGGTGCTCGATGACGCCACCCTTGACGCCGCCACATTGCTGCCGGCAGACGCCAAATGGGACCCGGCGAACGAACAAATCACCTGGTCAGGGCCGTTGGCTGTGGGCGCCAGCCGGTCGGTCACGTACACCGTCAAATACGATCCGGGCATCGACGCGGGCGGGTCCGACCTGCTGCTGGAGAACACCGCCTCGATCCGCCCCGTGGACATGATCGACCAGACGCCGGGGGAGAAGGTGTCGACGTCCACGCCCGGGTCAGACCTGCACGCCTCGAAGCGGGCGGACAAGGCGGTGGCCAAAGTCGGTGAGGTTGTCACCTACACCTTGGTGCTGGACAACGCGCGCGGCCAGGCGGCCGCCCCGGTGAACCTGACCGATGACTTGACTCAGGTGCTGGATGACGCCGTCTGGGAGGCCGGGCCGACCGCGTCCTCAAATTCGGTGACCGTGACGCGCGCGGGCGACCGGCTCAGCCTTGGCGGCTCAGTCGGCGCTGGCGCCAAGGTCACCGTCACCTACCAGGTGCGGATCAAAGACGCCGCCGGCCGAGGCGACGGCCGCCTGGCGAACTGGCTGGTCGAACCGGACGATCCGCCCCCCGGGGAATGCGTCATCGGCGACCCGCTCTGCGCCGAAACGTTGGTGGACGACTACAAAATGGTCAAAAGCGTCGACCGGGCGACGGCCAAACCCGGCCAAGTCGTCACCTACACCCTGACATTCACCAACCTGGGGGCGGCGCCGGGGACGGTGGCGCTGGTCGACGCCCTGCAGGACGTCCTTGACGACGCCGAACTGATCGCCGGCCCGGTGGCCAGCGCGGACGGGCTGGTGGTCGAGTTCGACGCCGATGCCGCGCGGCTCGCCATCGGCGGCGTCTTGCCCGAGGGCGCCGGGGCCAGCGCGACCGTGACCTACGGGGTCAAAGTCAAAGCCTTCGACGGCCGCGGCGACCACCGCCTGCGCAATGTTGTGACCGCCGATCTGGTGGACCCGCCGGCCGTGCCGGCCGCGGGCTGCGGACCCGAATCGACCTGGTGCACCCAGACGCTGACCGATGACTACCAGATAGTCAAAACCGCTGATCGCCAGGTGGCCGAACCGGGCCAGGTCGTCACCTACTCGTTGAAGCTGACGAACCTCGGGTCCGCGGCCGCCAGCGTCGACGCCACCGACGACCTGTCCGGGGTTCTCGATGACGCGGACATGCTCGCGGCCCCGCAAACCGACAGTCAGGACCTGGACGTGATTTGGGACCCGGAGGCCGCCGTCATCCGGCTGGTCGGCTCGATCCCGCCGCCGGGCGGGTCCGAGGTCAACGTGGTCTACTCCGTCAAGGTCCGTTCCCACCAGGATCGCGGCGACCATCTGCTCTCCAACGTGGTGGTGCCAGCTGGGCAAATCCCTCCGGCCGAGTGCGCCCCTGAGGCGGCGAACTGCACCGCCACACCCGTGCGGGACCTGGCCGTGACCAAGTCCGTCAACGTGGCCCGCCTCCGAGCCGGCCAGACGGCCGAATTCCGGGTGGAGTTCACCAACCGCGGCCACGGCGACGCGGCGGTGGACCACCACGATCTCTTGGACTGGGTCCTGGACGATGGCGATTGGGCCGGCGGACCGACCTCCGACCACTCGGGGGTGGGCGCCGTCTGGGCGCCCGAGTCCGGGCGGATCGAGTTCTCGGGGGCGCTGGCGCCGGGCCAGTCCGCGGTGATCACCTACCGGTTCCAGGTCACCAAGGTGGGAGACATGGTCTTCAACAACTTCGTGGTCGAAGCTGGGGGCTACGAGCCGCAGGCTTTCCAGCCCGGCGCCGTCGAGACGCCGCCGGTCTGCGACCTGGCCGCCGGGATGGTCTGCACCGTCACGCCGATCGATCCGTCTGGCGGCGATGACCCGCCGCCGGTCCTGCCGTTCACCGGCACGCATCTCGACTGGATCGCGCTGCTGGCGGTGACGGCTCTGCTGGCCGGGGCGGCGCTCTTGGTGGTCCGCCGCCGGGTTGACCCCGGCGACACCCCTGGCTGCGGCTGCGCCTGACGCCCCCTGGCGCCGCCAGTCCGCAGGCGCTCAAGCGAGCGTTGAGCCTGATCGGAAGCATAATCGTGGGGCTGGTGGGAAGTTCGTTCGGCCTGGCCACGCCCTGGGCGCTGGCCTGGATCGCGCTGGTGGCGGGGCTGGTCGCTGGCTGCTTCCGGCCGCGCTCCCGCCTGCTCCTGTGGATTGCGTTGGGCTTGGCCCTCGGCGCCATCGCCTACCTGCTGCTGGGCGTGGCCCTGGGGTCGTTCGGCGCGCCCCCCACCGGCGCCGGCAGCTCATAAACCCAAAGCCTCCAGCCGCCACCGCCCACGCCGCGCAATTTGGCGATCAGCCGCGAGGCGCGGGACCGGGAAATGCCGGCCCGGCGCGCTAGTTCGGCCCCCGCCGCCGACGATGCGGGTCAGGGGAGCGCGGGCCCTCGGGCCGCGCCATGGGTGCGCCAGGCGGGACTTGAACCCGCACGCCCGAGGGCACAGGAACCTAAATCCTGCGCGTCTGCCAATTCCGCCACTGGCGCGCACCTAGGACCCTAGCCGAGTTGGGCGCCGCCGCCCAAGCCCGGACGGCGTCAGTGGCGCCCGCTAACCTTGGGGGATGAACAAATCGTCGCTTGACTCCTTGGCCGCGGCGCTGAAGGAGCAGCAGGCCGCCACGGCCCGGGCTGTCTCGCAGTTGAGAGCCGAACTGTCGCCGGAGGCGTTGGTCGCCTTGGGCAAAGACAAGGCCGCCGATGCCGTCAAGGCCGCCACGCTCGAACCCTCCGGCCGCCCGAAGCGTTGGGTTTGGATCGTCGCCGCCGCCACCGTGGCCTTGACAGTGACAGCGATAACGCTGCGAATCGTCAGGCGCTCGAAGTGACCACCGACCAACTGGCGGTCGCCGCCGAGGGCGACCAGACGGCATCGGGCAAAGGGGCCGCGCCCCCGAGGCTGCCGGACGGGCCGCTGCCGGTGCGCTTGCTGGCGGACCGGCTGCTGGTGTTGTTGGACGCCGAGTCGGCCGAGCGGCGCAGCGCCGGGGGCATCCTCATCCCGGCGACGGCCGCCGTCGGCAAACGCCTGGCCTGGGCGAACGTCGTCGCCACGGGCGAATCGGTGCGTCAGGTGGCGCTGGGCGAGCGGGTGCTGTTCGACCCGGAGGACCGGGCCGAGGTCGAGATCGGCGGCCAAACCTACCTGCTGCTGCGCGAGCGCAATGTGCACGGGGTGGCCCAGGCGCCCGGGGGGCGCGAATCGACCGGCATGTATCTCTGAGCCGGCGTTAGGTTTGGCCCGGCGCGGACATGTATATGGTGTGGAAGCCTTAGCGACTGAGTTGGTGAGTCAAGCCGTGGCGGCGCCGGCCGAGCAGTGCGGGCCGGATCGCGGCGCGCTGGATGAAAGCGAGCCGGGTGACGGCGCGCTGGATGAAAGCGAGCTGGGTGACGGCGAGCTGGGTGACGGCGGTCTGGATGACGCCGCCAGGGACCGGGCCTTCGCGCAGCTTTTCCGGTCCCAATACCCGCGCGTCCAGGCCTATCTGCTGCGGCGGGTGGCCGAACCGGAAACCGCCCGCGACCTGAGCGCCGAGGTTTTCCGCTGGGCCTGGGAGCGCGCGCTCCAGGGCGAACAGCCAGGCGCGCCCTGGCTGTTCGTGACGGCGCGCAATCTGCTGGCGAACTCGAACCGGGCCCTGGCCCGTTGGAACCGCGCCCAAGGCGCCCTGGTGGGCGAGTTGACGCGGGACCCGAATCTGGCGGCGTCGCAGGCCGACGAGCTGAAGGAACGCGTTGAGCGGGCCTTGGCCGCGCTGGCCCCGGCGCAACGCGAACTGCTGGCGGCTCACTATTGGGACGGGCTCAGCGGCGCCGAATGCGCCGCCCTGCTCGGCTGCTCGATCCCGGCCGTCTGGATGCGTTTGACGCGCGCCCGCGCCGCTTTCAAGGACATTTTCGTGGCATTGGAGGAAACACAATGAAGCATTTGTCAGTGGCGGGCGCCATCCGCGCCGCCAATCCGGTTGACCCGGCCCGCGCGGCCGAGCCGTTGGACGCCCAGGCCCGCGCGCTGTTGGCCAGTCACGTCCACCCGTCGTTGTTGGTGTCCGATGACGCTCGCCCGGTTGGCGCTGGCCGCCCCGGTCGGCGTGGGGCGCGCCTCGCGCTGGTGGGGGCGTTGGCGGCGGCCGCGGCGGTCGTGGCCGTCGTCTTGGTCCCGGGCCATGAGCCGCCGGCGGCCGCAGGAACCACCACCGGCCGGGTGCTCGACGTGGTCCATCGGCCGGCGGGGGAGGCTGGGGCTGACTGGGCGGCATCGGTCATCACCGAGTTGACCTCTCCGGACGGCGACCAGCGCCTGTTGCGGGTCTGGTCGAAGCGTGGGGATGTGGAGGCGGCCGAGGGCGCTCTGCTGGTCTACAGCCCGGATGATGAGACCGGCTGGTTGAAACTGGAGGGCGAGGACTCGTCGCTGGCGATTCTTCCGACCCCATCCTTGGACGGGTTCACAGTTGAGTTTGAAAGTGGCGATGGCGCGGGCGCGGCGGGAGTGGCCGTGGGGTCCGCCGCCGGCGGCGGTGATCAGGGCGAGGACGGCGGCGGTCTGGCGAGTGCCGTGTTCGTCTTCTCGTTTGGCCCGGGCGAGTCCGGCGGGCGCGGAGTGGTCGAGGCCTCGGCCTTCGGCCCGGTCAGCGTGGACGGCGTTGAGCTGTGGGTGTCGGCGGTGCGCCGATCCGATGACACCTTCTTCTACGTCCAAGCCCTCGGCGAGGACCTGGCCAAGGCCCGGTCGGTGCTGGAAAGCCTCGACCTGGCGCCTGACGGCGCCTGGTCCGGCGGCGCGCTGAGCGAGTTGCCCAGCGCCGCCGGCGCTGAGGCGCTCCTGGACGAATCCGAGCTTGAGATTCTCCCGCCTGAGGCCGAGGCCGGCCTCTCGGCCGTCGAGGAGTCGCACGTCAGCCGCGTGGAGGGCGACGGCTGAGAGACGCCAAGATGGGCGGGGGCGCTGTCCGCAGGGCACGCCCCCGCCAAAGCCTGCTAGAGTCTCTAAACGCGCGCCATTAGCTCAATTGGCAGAGCAGCTGACTCTTAATCAGCGGGTTCGGGGTTCGAGTCCCTGATGGCGCACCAACCAGAGGCCAGACTTTCCGGTGAAACACCTGGTGGGAGCCACCTTTGGCGGCTTGGCGTCGGTCACCGCAACAACTTTGCTACAACTTTGGTTTCGCTGACGGCGCTCATAGGAGCTTGCCGGGGTCGATTCGGGCGGCCGCTTGGTCTCTGTCGGAGTACACGTTGAGCGTCCTGGTGTCGCCGTGACGGAGCAGCGCTTGCGCTTCTAGTCGCTCTGTCGTTGCTGCCAGGTCGCCACCAGCTTCTCCAATTCCTCCCGATGGGCGGCGACATAGTCAGTCTCCAAGTCGAACTGGATCTTGGTGTATCGGACGAGGTAGTCCGTCTCAGCACGGCAATCGAAATCGGCCACTGCGATCTCGACCTCGTACTGACTGCCGATCAGCGACTGTTGATCGGCGGGGATTTCGCCAGCCTGATAGATCTTGTCGCTCTGGGGCAGTACCGAGCCGTCCGCGCCCGTGGAGATGGCCAGCCCGAAAGCCGCGACCGGGCCGAGCGGTTCGGAAGCCGACCATAGTTCGGCCCCGCGGGATAACCCAGACCTCCTCATGCACGACGCCCATTCGGCGTCTAGCTCCTTCAAGCGCTGGTCCCTTTCGACTTGCGCAGGAATCGCAGTCATGGTCTCGAAGTCGACCTGAGCGACAGTCGAACCGGTCAGCGTCTCGAGGGCAGCCACCATCCCCTGGACCGGCTCGACGTACCACGAGTCGTCCCACTCAGCGGCGCTCTCAAGCGCGCCGTAGAGGAGATCGGCCTGGACCACGCAACCGCCATCCCCCGCAGCCGCCGAATAGGCGTCCTCGCCCCCGGTCATGGCTCGCGAGTACTCGCCCTGCCCCTCAGGGCTCAGGCTCTCGACGTACTCCAGGTTCTTCCGCTCCGCATCGCTCATCATGCCCGGCAGGAAGTCGGCTGGCTCAGACAGACCGTAGCCATGCTCCTCGACCAATTCACGGGACCCCGCGAGCCAAGGCACCGCCACCTCGGTCCCTGACGGGATCTGCACTGATTCGGATACCGGCAATTCGACCGGGTGGTACTCGAATCCCGCTTTTTCCATGCAACTCGCCAGGTAGTCCTGCCGCGCGGTCCAGGCTGGCCCCACCGCTTCGGCCCAGGACGCCGCATCTTTCGCCGCCGCTTGTGATGCGACCCCGAAATACTCCGCGAACGGCATCTTGACAGCCGCCTCCTGCGCCCGGCGAGCGAGCGGTGCCGTCGACGACGTGATCGCGCTAGTCCCGGTTGACGGCGAACTCACCGACTCGCCGACCGTTCGAGCAGGCTCGGATCTCCCCGCGCACGCGGTCACAGCAAAGACGAGCCCGATCATTCCCATTGCGGCCGGCCACCACCGGCCCGCGCTCTGGGAACGCATCCCCGGACGCGTCGCTCCGCAGTTCCCAGGGCCTGTGGTCACGCCACCAATCCGTAGCGCCACAGCCAATACATCTTGTCTCGCGTGACCGGCCCGTACACGCCATCGACGGGCCGAGCGCCGACCCGGCTCTGCACGTTAGCCATCGCACTCGTCGTCTTGGTGCCCCATATCCCATCGACCTTCAGGCCCTGGCTTCCATTCGCCGATAAGTTCATCGCCTCTTGGACCGCCTTGACAGCCGACCCCTGGTTTCCGTTCCCGAGGATGCAGGTCGTGTTACTCGCGGCCGGGAAGTACGTCCAATAGGGGTAACCGTTGATCACCCTCTGCACGAGCACCGTCCTGTAGCAGCTAACGTTGGTGGCCGCTTGCGCGGGCTGGGCACCAGCGTCGAGCACGCACCCAACAAGCACCAACGCGCCGAGGCCGAACACCGACGCGGCCAGAGTCGCGAGCTTCCTTGTTCCGGGCATGAATC
>JAITJZ010000050.1 GCA_031278655.1 Bifidobacteriaceae bacterium | reverse complement strand
GCCGAGGTTCTCCACGGTGCGGTGGCGCGGACGGCCCCGCTCGTCCCGGTAAGCCTGCGCGATCGTCGCGTACTCGTGTCCCCTGGCCCTGGTGATCTGGAGTCTCACAGTCCCAGACTGCCAGGTTCTACTACGTTTTGCTACTCCCAGCCACGGCGTGGCGCGGACCGTCGGCGCAGGCCAAACAACAAGAAGAACTCAAACCACGCTCAAAGTCGAGATATTGCGGCGGAGCGCGATCATGTGGTGCGGGTAACTAACCCGAAAGTCAACCCGGCCACGGGTGGTGACCAGGGGTTTTAGGTGACTTGGGCGGTGGCTTGGTTGGGGAATGCGACGGTGTAGCCGACGGCCTGGAGTTGTTCGATGGCTTTGCGGATGGCGGTTCCGGGGCGGCGTTTGAGGTAGTAGTCGCCGCCGAGTTCGAGGTAGGGCTCGCCGGTCGACAGTATCCGCCAGGCGGCCTCGATGATGTGGCGTTCGACGGCGACGAGGGCTTTCATGTGGCCGCGCCGGGAGCGGATCCTTTTGTAGCGGGCCGACGCGAACGTGTCCTTGGTGTTGGCGGCGGACATGGCCGCCACGCCGAGGGCTCCTTTGAGGTGGGTGTCGCCTTTGCGGCACTTGGCGGATTTGACCCGCCCGGCGGACTCGTTCGACCCGGGCGCGACCCCGGCCCAGGACGCGAGGCGTTTGGGTGTGGCGAACGGGGACATGTCCGGGCCGGTCTCGGCCAGGATCTGCTCGGCGACGGTTTTCGACACCCCGGGGATGGTGGCCAGCAGGTCCCGCTTGGCGGCCCACTCGCCCGCCTCGGCGCCGCCGATTCCCCAGTCCCGGCCCTGGGTTTCGCCGCCGCCGGGCTCGTCTGCTCTGAAATACCCCTCGATCCTGTGGTCGAGGTCCGCGATCTTGGCGGCGTGGGCGTCGATCAGGTCGAGGTGGAGCCTCGCCAGGTAGGCGTGGTGGTCGGTGAACCGCCCGGTCAACGCCTCCGCCAACACCTCCGGGGAGGCTTTGAGCCGCTTGCAGCCAAGAGCGGCCAACACCTCCGGGTCGCGCTCCCCGCGAACCAGCGCGTCCAGCATCCGCCTGCCCGAGACCCCCATCAGATCGGAGACCACCGACGACAATTTGACCGCGGCGTCCTCCAACAGCTTCTCCAACCGCTGGACCTCCTGGCCGCGCAGCCGCCTTAGCGTGGTCCTGGCCCGCACCAGGTCCTTCAGCTCCCTGACCGGCGCGGCCGGCACGAACGAGGCCCGCAGCAACCCGTGCGCCCCCAGGTCGGCCAACCAGGCGCAATCGGCCGCATCGGTCTTCCGGCCCGGGATCTGGCGGGCCTGGCGGGCGTTGACCAGCATCACATCCAAACCCGCGCCGGTCAGGATGTGCCAGTAGGGTGGGCCAGGCGGCGAGGTGCCCCGTCGGGGTCCTTTTCCGCCTGGCCTCCCCCCGAACCGGACGTGCCCGCTTTCCAGGCATCCGGCTCTCCGGTCGGGGTTACGCGGCGTGTTCTGGGTGGTCCATCGCGGTGTGGCACCGGGCGCAGACCATCAGGGTCTTGCGTCTGGCGCGGGCCATGATCCTCTCCCAGTCTTGCCCTTCGGGGTCAAGAACCGCGAGGTTTTTGACTTGGTGGGCTTCGACGGGGAGTCCGCGCCTGCCGCACATCTCGCAGCGCCGGGCGGCGACCCTTCTGGCCAGTTCCGGGCCATGACGGCCCGGAACTGGCAAGGGGTCTTTGTCCGGGCTTTGAGCGCGCGGGTCGCGGACCAGTTGGACTTCCCCGAAGCGGGCGGTCAAGGGTGGTTTGCCTTCCCGGTGAAGCTGGGCCTCGAAACACGTCCTCGGTCCGCGCGGAGTGTCGATCCGCCGCTTGTGATTTGACGCGGCCGCGGCGGCCGACATGTCGTGCTTCCCGGCCAGTGTTTTGAGCATGGATGTTTCCATCGCCCAGCGGAACCGGCTAAACCGGCGGAGGTTGCCCGCCAGTTTGTAATAGTTCACCACTCCCCGGTAGATCGCCCCGTACCAGCCCACTATCGAATAGTCGGTGCGGGCGTGCAAAGAGCGGAACGACCGGGGTTTGCCGTCTTTGAGGTAGACAGCTGTCTTTTCCCTGGCCACCTGCGGCGGCACGGACAGCAGCACCTTCCCGTTCAGGCTGCGGCTGTTGCGCGGCCCTGACCGGTAGGTCTGCTTCAATCCGATCCCGATGTCGTAGCCGAGGAACCTGGCCCGGCCCTTGCGGGCATGGGTGACCAGGGTCTTTTCCTCGGACAGGTCCAACTTCAACACGTCGCGCAGAAACACGGCGAGTTCTTGTTTGACCTGCTCGGCTTCGGCTTTCGGCCCAGCGAACCCGAAGAGCTGGTCGTCGGCGTAACGGCAGTACCGCAACCTCCTGTAGCCGGGATCACGAGTGTCCCTGCTCGGGGTCCGGCCCATCTGCCGCCATGTCTCCTTGACCCTGGCCCGGTCGCCCGCCGCTTTTGCTTTCGCGAGCTCCCATCGCAGCCGCCCATATTCGCCGTTGCCGGCGCGGCGGGCCCCTCGGGTGTGCCTGGGAACCAGCTCGTTTTCGACGAACTGGTCGAGTTTGTGCAGGTAAATGTTAGAAAGAACCGGGCTGGCGACCCCGCCTTGCGGCGCCCCGGAGAGCGTTGGCCGCCAAACCCAGTCCTCGACATACCCGGCTTTGAGCATCCGGCGGACCAGTTCTATGAACCGCCCGTCGCAGACGCGCTCGGCCAGTATCCCCAACAACACGTCGTGGTCGATAGACCCGAAACAGTCCTTGATGTCCGCCTCGATGAACCAGACCGTCCCTTGCCACGTGTTCGCGATCTCCCGCAACGCGGTATGGCAACCACGCCCCGGGCGGAACCCGTGAGAGCGGTCGGAGAACTGCGGCTCCCAGTACGCCTCCAACAACAGACGCACCACCTCAGCCACCAGCTTGTCCGACCAGGAGGGCATGCCCAAAGGACGCTGCCCGCCCCTTTTCTTCGGGATCATGACCCGCCTCACCGGAGCGAACCGGTACCGCTCCGACCTCATCGCGTCGATAATCGACGCGATCTTCGCCACCGACATGCCATCAGCTGTCTCCCGTGTCGCACCAGGGGTCAACGCCCCCTTGTTGGCGTACAGCTTCCGCCACGCCACCAAGTACAACGACGGGTTGAACATCTGCCTGAACAACTCATCGACCGGCAGGCCGCGCCTGCCCCTATCACGCAAGATTGCCAATACGACCTCGGCGTCCTGCATTCCGCATACCTCGATCCTTTTGGTTTCTCTTCCCACAACCTGGCCCGCTTCGCCCTGCGCGCGGCTTTCCCGCGCCCCTTGGCCGGACGTGACTCCGGCGACTACTACCAGGCCTCCGTCGCCATAGGGCTCGCGCCCCTTAGGCGATCCCACGTTCGTCACAGTGACACGTGTCTAGCGCGGCTTAGGCGTCCCGTCCGCGTCCTTGAACACCCTTCGCCGGGTGTCGCCGCCAGCCCCGGAAGTTGCCGGACGTCCGTTCTAACCGCCCGGCAGGGCCGCCGCCGGTGTCACACGCCATTTCCGGCGGGCGTGGAATTGCGCCTTCTGGACGCTGGGATTCTGACAGTTTGGTCTTCGCCATACCGCGCGGGTCCCCCGGCGCGCCGCCCCGGCATGTGGGCGCGGCCACCGGTTTCCTGACATGCTGTTGTCCCGTTTAACCTTTCGGTCTCAGGTAAGTCATCAGACCCGCCGACCTCCTTCCGAGTCGGCCCCCGCTACGCGAGGGATATCACCATGCGCCTCGTGGCGCACGAACGGTTTCCAGTACGAGCTGGTCGCCTCCATCACCACCAGCGTCACCTCTTGGGCGATCAGGAACTCAGCCAACCCCAGGATCTGCGACGAGCTGTCTGTGATCAACTGTTTGTTGCCGGTGTGAGCAGTAGGAATTTGCCACTGTCGGCTGGCAAGTTTTTCCGGTTTCGTCACCATCGCGGTGGTGTGTGAGGCTGTCTCTTCGATGGAT
>JAITJZ010000035.1 GCA_031278655.1 Bifidobacteriaceae bacterium | reverse complement strand
GCCCGGCGGGCGTCCGCGTGACTGGCTTCCCCTCAGAAGGCACATACGGCCCGACCGCGCCCTTCCTGCCGCCGGCGCCGAACACCGCGACCAGCTTGTCGGCCGACGCCTCCAGCTCTTCCCGGGTGGACCCGGCAAGCAAGTCCGCCGCACCAGCCGGCAGACCCGCCTCGGCTTTCGCGGCGGCGACCTCGGCCCGCAATGCGGCCAAAGCGTCCTTCGCCTCCCGGTCCTTCAACGCCGCCTCGGCCTTCTCAGCCCGCTCGATGGCGCGCTGCGCCTCGCTCTTGGCGGCGTCCTCAGCCTCTTCCCACTTCGCGGCCTTCGCCTTCAGGTCCTCATAGTCCCCGAACTTGGCCCGCTCGCGGGCCAGCCGCTCCGAGATGATCCGGTCGAGCTCTTCTTGCGAGCCGGGCGCAGACCACGGCCGCGCCGCCCCACCGCCGGCAGGCGGCTGGGCGGACGCGCCCGCAGGCGCGGGCTGGGCGCTGTCAGGCTGCGCCGGGGCAGCAGGAATCGCAGGTGTCGTCATAGCAGTGTGTCCTTCCCGAACAAGGGGCCGCGCCCTAGCGCGTATCAGGTCCAGCGATCAACCGCTCGCTGTCAGCGGAAACTCACAACTCAGGCCGCAGGCGAGGCGGCAACGAATTTGGCCTCGCAGATGTCGTCGTACGCGTCCTGGTCGATGACGTCCCACGGCGCCAGCCAATCCGCCAGGTCCCGGACGGCAGCGCGGACGTCCCCTCCGCTGTCAAGCCCGATAGTCACCGACCAGTCCGGATCTGACCAATCTTCCGTCCACACAGCGAGTTCCGAACCCGGATGAGCGGACCGCCAAGTGTTGTACCACTGTTCAACCCGCCGATTGGCCGTCGCCAAAGAAACACCGCGGATATACAGGTCCGCTTCGCTCGGCGGGATGCTAGACACGTCTCCATGTTACGACTTCGGATGGCGACAGGACGACAAGAACTTCGTCGATCCACGCGCCTTCGCCAGCCGCCAACGCCATGCGAATCCCCGCTTCGGCGTTGGCGCGCGTCAGGCCGACCGCAGACCCGTCCACAGCGATCCGCGATGACTGACGAGCGCCCTTCCGGATCTGGCCCATGACGGTCGTGGCCTTGTCCTTGCTGATGCCCTTGAACTCGATCGGCGTCAGGCCATCGACGAACACGGCGTCGGGGGTCTTCATTCCGTAGACCAGTCCGCGCCGGACATGCGCCACCGGAGGCAGCCCCAACGAGTTCAGCATCTCAGCGAACTGCCGGTCATCGGGCGCGAACCCACCAAGGCCAGAATCGAAGTCGATCAGCGGTTCAAGCCTCTCGACGTCTGGCGCTTTGCCGCGTGTCCTGGGCGGCGCGGCCGCGTCAACATCGTGCCTTTCCACCCGGGGATCGAGCCTTTGCAGCGACCGGTTCTGGTCCGCGGCTTCAATTCCCTGCCACCGCTTGTAGAGGGCGTCTGGGTCATAGCCCTCCAGGCGGGGGTTCTTCTGCCAGGACGCGACCGCCGCGCAGTGGCAGTTGTCGTGGTAGCGGCCCCGGCCGGAGGACTCGGCCTTCTTCCGGGACCCGTAGACGAAGCCGCGGGAGGCGAGCATGAGGCAGAACTTGCAGTCGCTGCCCGGGGCGGGCACCCGCGCCCAGCCGCCATTGTTCCTGTCCGCCGTCAACCGGACGGTCTCACGGTGCCGGTTCTCCACATGCCGGCCGGTCGCCGCTTTCACCTGCTGGAGGAACGCCTCCCCGCGGCCATCGGACAAGTCGCGGGCGGCCGCGCGCACCGACCCCTCGACCCGCGCCGGGTCGGTCTTGGCGAGCGCCACCTGGCAGCGGCCCGGCATCTTCGCCTCGGCCCACGCGTCCTCCAGGAAGTCGGCCGCCAAAGACCCCGCCGCGCTGCCGTACTCGTCGGCCAACGCCTGCGCCATCTCGACAAAGGCGTCCCTGATCTGGTCCACGGGCAGCCCCTGGACGCGGAGCCACAGATCGTCGAACGCGGTGCCAACCTTGCGAGTCAGCTCGGCGAGCGCCTTCCGCTGGCGGTCAACCTCCGGCTTGGTGGGCACCGGTCACGCTTCCTCCAAAGACGCGGCCTGCTTCTCGGGGAGGCGCAAAGCGACCGGGACCGCGCCGGTGAACTCGATGCCGGACAACCCGAGCCGCCGCGCCGCGTCCGCGGGATCAACGCCGGCGCGGACCGCGACACCCAAAGCGTCGAACTGGGCCTTCATCTCAGACGCCCCCCCCCACCGGGGCGGCGGGGGCGGCCGAGGCGGCCGAGGCGGCCGGGCCGCTGTCAGCCCATTGGAGGCCCGCCAGGCCGGCTTGGGCGGCGGCCGAGTCGCGGGCCACGCCGGCGGCCAGCAGCGCCGTGAACACGTCCACCTTCGCTTTGACGGCGCCTGCCTGCTCGGCGGCCGACTGGGCGGCGTCCAACGCGCCGACCAGCGCCGCGCCGCGGGCGCGGCGCCGCTCGTCCATGTACCGGACTATCTGGTCGCGGGTCATGCCAGACAGCTCCAACCCGACCTCGGTCTCGGCCAGGCCCGGGATGACCGCCGCCTGCTTCGAGAAAGCGTCGGCTAGGGACACCACAGACGGGGTTGACGGGTCAACCCAGTGGGCCTTCAGCTTCCGGTAGGCCGCCAGCGCCTCCGGGGAGGCGTCCCGCATGGCGAGCGCCCGCCCCATCTGCCGGCACAGGGCCGGCCCGAGCGAGCGCTGCCAGTTCACAGCGTCGATCACCATGTCCTCTTTGACGGCGTGGATCGCCTCAGCCGAGGCGGGGTTGTCCTGCACGATGCCGAACGCGGAGACCGGCATGTTCAGCTCGGCGGCCAGCAACTGCGTGATGGTCCGCAAGGCCGCCATGTTCGGCTCGGCGGTGATCTGCGGGAACGACCCGACCTCGGGAAGGTCCCCGTTCTCGTCGCGGGTCAGCGCCAGAATCCGGCCGATGATCGACTCGAACGCCGCCTCCTGCCAGTTCCCGTCCTCGTCTTGGAAGGCGTCTTCGGTGACGCCCAAGGCGTAGCGCTGCGGGGCGGAGAAGTACTCGTAGGAGACCTCGCTGCGCAGCGCGGTGCGGATACCCGCGTCAGTCAAGTACATGACAGCCCGCGAGATCCGGGACGACCCGAACGGGCGCTGCAGCCGCTGGCGGTAAACCAGCGGCTCGACCGGGACGCCCAGCTCGTGGCGGACCTCCCGCACGTCCCAGGATCGGCCTTGCCGGCGGCACCAGACGACCCGGTCCGGCACATACAGGGCGAAGTCCACCACGCCGCCGGTGTTGTCGGTCTCGTAAACGGTCAGAGCGTTCCGCAGCCCGTAGACGCGGGGATCCCAGGTGCCGGTCGCGAACTCCCCGGAGCGGAACGACCACAGCGCCTCCGGCTCTCCGGCCTCGGTGTCCCCGGCGGTCAAAGAGCAGAACGCCACCGAGCAGATAGCGGACTCGACCAGGGCCTGCGGCACCTGGGTCTCAAGGTGGTTCGACTCCCAGACGTCCGCCACGCCGAGGTCGGCGACGTCAGCCTCGGGGTGGGTGAAGCCGTCCAGGGACGTCCGTTTGACCAACTCGTCGACGCCTTTCGCCGGCCAGCCGAGCGCGATGTCCACCTCCCGCAGCTTCTTCGGCAGCGAGATCCCCAGATCCTTCAACCGTTGCCGCAGGTCGTAGTAGTCGCGGCGGACCCGGTTGCGGCCGGCTTTGCGGGACAGCTGCCCCATCAGCCCGGCCACCAGGTCTTGGTCGGCGGGATCCAAGCCGGGCACCCTCGGGACACCCGAGGGCGTCTTCATCGCCGTGGTCGTCGTGGCCGTCATCTGCGAGTCACCACCCTCGTCCTCCTTCCAGGCCGCCGTCTCGATGTCATCACCCCGTAATAGGCCAAGGTGGCCGCCACCAGCGGCGACACGTCCACCTCGCCGAGCCGCTGCCAGCCCCACCCGCCGGCCGCGCCGATGGGGCGCTTCCCGGCGGCGAGCGCCGCCCGGTCCAGCGGCGGCTGCGCGATGGCGGTCACCGCCCCGGCCCTGACCGCGTCGTGCAGCATCCCGCAAGCCCGCGCGAACATGCCGGCGTTGGTCACCAGCACCTTCACCTTGCGCGCCTCAAGCTCGGGGATCAGGACCGCCGCCGGCGACTGCGCGTCGATCACCACGGCCACAGACTTCGGCCACCGGGCCGCCAGCCACTCGGCCGCCCACCCGACACCCGAGGCCGCCGACCGGTACTCGGCCAGCTCCAGGTGGACAGGCCCCGCCGCGGGCCGCAAAGCCGCGGCCACCGAGATCGCAGCGCGGGAAGGCGGCATGTCCACCCCCCAGCCGAGCAAGCCGCCCGCCGGCGGCTCGGCGGTCCTCAAACCCAGCCACTGGTCTTTCGAGAACACCGCCTGGGAGGCGACGGCCGGCCGCCACCACCCCAGGCACTCCCGCGCGAACGACTCCGGAGTCGAGCGGACCAGGTCGTCCGCCATGCCCATGACCGAGATCCGGGCGCCCAGCGCCGGGTTGGTGGCCACCCACCGAGCCCTGTCGGACACGTCCCCGACCTCGTCCACCGACCACTCCGACCAAGCCAGCCGGCGGGGCCGCCCGGTCAGCGCCTTCCGCCTGAGCGCGGCAAACACCTCTCCCGGCGCGTTCGGGCCGGGCGGCGTCCCCAAGTAGATGATCTGCTGATTCCCGGACGGGCTCGCCCTCATCGTCAGCATGAGGGCGTCCAACTGGTCCTGGGTCAGCTCCTGGGCCTCGTCCAACACCAGGTCGTCAATCGAGTACGAGCGGCCCGAGCCGCGCGTCCGCGAGGCGAACTCGATCGACCCGCCGTTGGAGAGCCAGATCCCCTCCTGCCCGTTGGCAGACCGCAGCGAAACCACCATGTCGCGAAGCTCGGGGAAAGCCGGGTTCGTGAACGCCGCCTTGTACCGGTTGAAAGTCTTCCGCGCGGCCGCCGCCAAGTGGGCGGTGTGCAACACCCGGCGGCCCATCACCACCATCTTGTAAAGGCTCCACACCTCCACGCCGATGGTCTTCCCGTTCTGGCGGGGAGCCGACACCCCGCAAGTCGGCGCCGCCCACTTCCCCGACCGCTGCTCCCCAGACCAATCCCGCACCAAGCCGACCTGCCACCGATCCAGCGGCACCCAGTACAAGGACGCCATGTAGGCGACGTCGGCGGCGGAGTCAACCGCCGCGCGAGGCGCGACCCGCCTGGTCGGCTCTTGACTGCCTCTGAGCGCGTCTTTGGGCAAGCTCGTCAACCCCTCCGCCGCCGGGCCGGGCCGAGCGCGCCACCAGCGCGTCCAGCTCGGCGTCCACCTGCTGCAAGCGGCGGGCGAGCGCGGGCAGATCCCGCGGCGACTCGCAAGCGTCCACCGCCGCCGCCAACCGGGCCCGCAGCGCGCCCAGCACCGCCTCCCTGCCTTTCGGGACCGCCGCCGCCACCGACCCGCCGCCAGCCGCGGACCGGACACGGGACCGGGCGTCGGCGATCTTCAACGCGGCCAGCGCCGCCGGCGGGTCGCCGCCGGCCCCCATCTCCAGCATCGCGGCGTGCAACCGCCCCAAATCCGCGTCCCTGGCGCGGGCCTCGGCTTCCCCGGCCGCCCGGGACGCCACCACAGCGGCGCGCAGCTCGGCCTCCGCGTCCCGCAGGGTCTTGACCCGGCAGAGCCGCTTCAGGTCCGCCAAGGACGCGCCGCGCGCGAACGCCTCCAACGGGTCAGGAGCCAAGGCCACAACCGGAACCGCCTCTCGCGGGAGGACCGCAAAGCGGCCCTCAAATCGAAGAACACACCCGTCGAGACCACCTCCCGCCCGCCGCAGACGAACTCCACGCCAGCGGACTGCCAGCCCGGCCCGTCGCGGCAAGCGACAAACACCGCCAGGCCGGTGCCGGCGGCATCGGACTCGCACCACAGCACCCGCTCCGGCAGGCGGCGCAAGAACCCCGCCGCGGCCGGCGCCAGGCCGCCCCCGGCTGTTATCCGTCGCGTTGTTTGACCATTTCGGCGTCGTGGTGGTTGGGGATGGGGCAGTGAAAAGCGCCCTGCCCGGGTTGGCGGGCAGGGCGCTTGGTGGTCGCGGTGGCGGGGCTGG
>JAITJZ010000160.1 GCA_031278655.1 Bifidobacteriaceae bacterium | reverse complement strand
GGCCCGACCTATGAGCCGGACAATGACGGCCAGATGGACAATCTCGGCAGGCGTTGGTATTTCAGTTTCGCGGATTCGCCTTCGGCGATTAAGTTCGATTTGACGATCGATGGTGAGACTAAGACCCTCGCCTTCGACCTGGACTGAGGTCGGGTGTGGAAGGCGTCCTATGGAACTGAGACTATGGAACTGAGACTAAGACAGAGAGGAGGCGATTCCCAATGAGCTTGTCGGGTGCTCGGTCGCAGCGGGGTTCGGCGGTGATTGAGGCGACCATCTCTTTCACGGCTTTCGCCATGGTGATCGCTATTGTCTACTCGGTTATCAACTTCTGCGTGGCGGAAGCCCGCGTGCGGTTCGCGGTCAACGCCGCTGTCAAGGAGCTGTCGACCTACGGCTACTTGATGCGCATGGCGAACCTCGACCAGATGGTTGTCTCAATGTCGGAGAGCGCGGCTGTGGCTGATGGCGCCGTCGAGTCGATCGCCGATGATTACGGAACCATCATGGGCGCCTACGAGGAGCTGAGCGATGCGCTGGGCCAGGATGATCCCAGTTCGCTTGATCTCGGTGCCATAGATGACGCGATGGATGGCGCCGAAGGGATTGTGGACACGGCCCGTGAAGTGGCCGATGACCCGGCCGCGTTCGTGGCGGGCCTGGCGGCGGCGTTCGGGAGGATGGCCATAGACGAAGCGGCCTCTTATTTCGTGGCCGCGTTGGTGGAGAAGCAGCTGCGGGGGGAGGACAACATTGACGTGGACGTCTATCTGGAAGGGTTGGGCGTGGTCGATGGGTTCGACGGGATTGACTTCGACACCCCGAATTTCCTGACACATCAGGTCGGTGGGGGATCGGCCGACTCGTGGAACATCAACGTGGTGGCCTGCTACAACGTGGAAGTCAAGAATTTCCTCAAACTAGACACCCGAATCCCGGTCTGCACCAGCGCGTCGACGCGCGCGTGGATGGGCGACATGGCCGGCGCGGGCGGCTGACACATGATCAATCTGGCTTTCGCCGCCGTGTTCTGGGCGGGGTTGACCGCCTGCGTGGTCCGTTACGGGCGGGCTGATCGCCGGCTGAACAGATCGCTGCGGCGTTGGGCGGCACGGCTGCGCTGGAAGCCGACCAACCCGGTGCTGATTCGGGCGGGCAAGCTGCAGATCCGCGCCTCGGAGGTTGGGATCGCCGCTGTGGCGGCTCTGACCAGCGCGGCCATCTGGGTGGTCGCTGCCGGGGTCTGGCACCTGGACCAGAGGTGGGGTGTGGGACATGTGCTCATGTGGCAAGCGGTGGCGGTGGTCACGTTATTCGTGGCCGTGGTCGACAGCGTCACCCAATTGATCCCGAATGGATTGCTCTTGATTCTGGGCGCCTTCGTGGGCGTGGCGGTGCTTGTCCAGTGCGCTCAGGTCTGGCTGGTCCTGAACGCGGCCGACGAGCGGCCTTGGGCGGGCGTCGGAACCGTCCTTGGGGAGAAGGGCCTCGGGTTTCTTGTGGCAGCCGTGGTCTTCCTGGCGGTCCGCATGATCTCCCGGGGCGGTCTGGGCGCCGGCGACATCAAGTTGTACGCGCTGCTCGGCGCGGCGGCCGGGCTGACTGGTGTGATAGCGCTGATTGTGATCTCGCTTTTGCTCTCCGCCTTCGTGGGGATAGTTTTGATGGTGTTGCGCAAACGCAAGGCCAAAGACGCGCTGCCGATGGCGCCGTTCACCTTTGTGGCCGTGCTCGCGGCAGTCGGTTTGGGATTCTGAGAGAGGCGAACAGGGTATGGGCAAGGTGCTGATCTGGCTTACGACGGTCGTGTTGGTGGCCGCCAGTTGGTTCATGGCCTTGACCCGTCAGCCCGAGAATCACGACGAAGAACTGGCCGCGCTGCGCGCCCAGATCGACTCGGCTCTCGAACTGGACTTGATCAAGCGGACCATCCCGCTCTACGGCGAGGCCATCAAATTGGCGCCCGACGACCCCCAGTGGCACTACGGTCTGGCGGACGCCCTGGAGGCCCTGGATGAGAAGCGCGCGTATCAGACAGCTCTCGCCCAAGCGTCCGCCCAGTTCCCTGACGACGTCACGCTCGGCGTGCGTCTGCTCCAGGCCTATAAGGACGATGGCGCTTGCCAGAAGCTGGTCAAGACTTACAAAGCGGCCTCAGACGCGGTGCGAGGCCACAAGGGCGCCGTCGCCCTTTACAACGGTTGCGCCTGGAGGACTTTCCCCCGCTCAGACGCCCAATATGAGCGGATCTATCCCGAATCCGGCGGCTATTTCAAGGTCGAGCTGCTGAACAAGTATGGCTATCTGAACAGCGGCGGCCGGCTGACGATCACCATCCAATTCGACCAGGCGCGGTCCTTCCTCGACGGCTGGGCGGCTGTCCGCACAGACGGAGAGTGGTACTTCATCGACGATGAGGGCGACCGCATCCAGGCCTTCGAAGGGGCCGTGGCGCAAGACTTGTACTCGTTCTCTGAGGGTTACGCTGTTGCCAAGATCGACGGGAAATACGGTTATGTGGACAAAGACCTCAAGCGTTTCGCTTTTGGGTACGATGACGCGCGGCCGTTCACGGGTGGCGTTGCGCCGGTCAAGAAGAACGGCAAGTGGGGTCTGATCGACTCGGAGTTCAACATGGTTGTGGAGCCCAGCTATGACGATGTCGCTTGCGCGGAATCCGGTGTCTGCACCGATCACGGCCGCGTGGCGTTTGAGAAGTCGGGGCAGTGGAGGCTGTATGACCTGACCGGGCAGCGCCTTGGAGAGGGCTCTTGGGAAAGCGTGACCGCCTTCGGCGTGGCCACCGTGGTGGCCCAACGCGGCGAAGGTTGGGAAGTGGTCGATGAGACGGGCAAGGTCGTTGCCAAGTCGACCGCTGACGAGGTTCGGGCGTTGTCCGGGGGCGCCATGCCGGTGCGCGATGGCGAACAGTGGACCTACGTGGACAAAGACGGCCACCTATTGGGGGATGACACCTACACGGACGCCTACCCGCTGACCGACGAGGGCGAAGCCGTTATTGGCCTTGCGGACGGGTACAAGATCGTCCGGTTCATGGGATTCATGGAATGACAACCACATGGGAGGATCCGTGCATCAGCTGACTTACAACGCGACCGGTGGCCGCAGCTACCTCTGCCTGGACGTGCCGGAGGGTGCCGAAGTCGACCGGCGCACGCTCAACGCTCAGCTTGTCAACGACGTGCCTGGCCTGGCCAAACTCAGCGTTGTCGACAAATTCGGCACTGAGCAGCTGCGTTTCAACGTAACCTCACGGATACCGCTGAGCCAGTTTCTTTCCGTCCCGGCGGCGGAGGACGCCTTGATCGCCGTGGTGCGCGGGATAGTCGATTGCTGGCGATCCCTGCGGCGTTACCAAATCCAGCCGACCTCGGTGGTGCTGGACCCCGACTACGTGTTCGTGGCCGTGGCAGAGGCGCGTTGCGAGTTGATCTGCCTCCCGCTGCCCCAGACCAGGCAGCCGGAACTGCTGTCCTTCCTGCGCGGGGTCCTTGGTGGCACCACCTTGCGCCCCGGCGCCAACTATCAACTCTATGGCGAGCTCATGAGCTTGCTCAATCGCCCTGACGCCACCGTTGATGACGTGGCGGCGGTGGTTGGGGCATCCTCATCGGCGCAGCCGCCAGCGCCTCAGGGTGTTGGCGCCGCAGTCCCCAAAGGGGGACCGGCGCCTGCCGCAGGGCCGCCGGTGGCGGTGACGCGTCCCGCCCCGCCGCCTGTCGCGCCGCCCCCGCCGCCGGTTCCCGCGGGCGCGCCAGCCTGGTCGCCGCCGCCCGGCGCGCCTGTGCCCCAACGCCCCGCCCCGCCCCCGCCGCCGGCCTCCCGTTCCGTCCAACCGCCACTGTCCCCACACGGATTCGCTGTGCCCGGCGCGCCAACCGCGCCTCCCGCCCCGGTGGCGGCCTCCGGGCCGCAGGGAATCATGGTGCCGCCGCCGCTTCCTTCAAGCGTTCCCCAGGAGAAGCAGGTCTCGGCCTTGCGCGGCATGTTCGGGTCCAAATCCGACACTGAGGCCTGGCGGCGCCAGAAGGCCGCCAAGAAGGCGGCCAACGCGCAGGGGCCAGCCGCCCCACCCGCGCTGGGACAGGCCGGCCCAGGCGCGCCACCGGGCGTTGGTGAAAAGCAAGTGTCCGCCATGCGCGGCATGTTCGGCTCGAAGGCGGACACTCAAGCTTGGCGGCGTCAAAAAGCCGCCAAGAAGGCCGCCAAGGCTGGAGCCGGTGCGCCGCCGCCTCCTGGTGGCGTGCACGGCGCGCCGATGAGCCCCCCCAGGCCAGCCCCTGGACAGGGTGGCCCCGTGCCCTATCCGCCGCCGCCCGGCCCGCCGCCACCCCCGCCTGGCGCGCCGCCCCCGCCGCCCCCGCCGCCCCCGCCTGGCGCGCCGCCCCTTCCACCACCGCCCCCCGGCGCGCCTGTGGGCGCGCCAGCCGCCAATGCGGCCCCTCCTCAGGGAGACTTTGGCGGCACCGTCGACTTCAGCGGGTTCTCAGGGCCGGCGCAGAGCCAGATCCGCGGCACCACCTTGCTTGGCGGCGACGCGGTTCAAGCGGATGGTTCGCCGCCCGGACGAATGGTGATCTGCCGGCGGACCGGGCGGCGCGCCGTGGTCAACAAGTCCGAGTTCGCGCTTGGGCGGGACCCGAAGTGGGCTGACTTCGCGGTCGAGGACAACTCGAACGTGTCTTCGGCCCACGCCATCATCCGCTGCGTCGACGGCCAGTACTACATCATGGACACTAACTCCACCAATCACGTGAGGGTGAACGGTCAGCAGATCACGCCGAATCGGGACATCTCGCTGAGCCCGGGCTCCGTCTTCACTCTGGGCGACGAAGAGTTCGACTTCCGCTGATCGCGCGCGGGGGCGCGCGGGTTGGGCGGTTGGCGCGGGGGTGAGGGAGGATGGTGGGCATGGGTTCACTGGGCAGCACTCTGTTGATCGTCATCGGCGCGGTGATCGCGCTGGCGCTGGTCGCCGCGATTGTTTACGGGTTGGCGCGGCGGCGCGCCGCCCGGGGGACGGGGGGCGAACAGCGACCGCTGGACGATGCCGTCAAGAGCTTGGGCGGGCAAGCCCCGGTCGAAGCCCCCGAGGCGGCAGCCGCAGAAGAAGCGGGCGGGGCGGCAGCCCTGGAGGTGCCAGAAGCACCGGGTTCGCGCCTGCGGCGCCTGCGGGAACGCCTGGCCGGGTCAAAATCAGCCCTCGGCAAAGCCCTGTTGGCGGTGCTCAGCCGCGATCAGCTGACCCAGGACGACTGGGACGAGTTCGAAGAAACCCTGCTCCTGGCGGACGTCGGGGCGGCCGCCTCAGATGAGATCCTGGAAAAAGTTCGGGCGGCCATGAGGGTCGAGGGCGCCAGCGCCGACAGGGTTGCCACGCTCAGGCGGGAACTGTTGGCGGCGGTGGACACCGCCGCCCCGAGGACGGTTCAAGATCAAGGCGAAGACGGTTTGCCAGGCGTGATCCTTGTTGTCGGGGTCAACGGCTCGGGCAAGACCACCACCATCGGCCGGCTGGCGCGCCTCGAAGTGGCCGAGGGCAACAGCGTGGTCCTGGGCGCCGCCGACACCTTCCGCGCCGCCGCCGCCGAACAACTGACCACCTGGGGGGAAAGGGTGGGCGTCGAAGTGGTGCGCGGGCCGGAAGGCGCCGACCCGGCATCGGTCGCCTTTGACGCGGTCGCGGCCGGGATCGACCGGGCGGCGACCACCGTCATCATCGACACCGCCGGCCGGCTGCACAACAAAACCAACCTGATGGCAGAACTGGAAAAAATCAAGCGGGTGGCGTCCAAGCGCGCGCCAATCACCGAAACACTGCTCGTCCTCGACGCCACCACCGGCCAAAACGGCCTGACCCAGGCGCGCGTCTTCACGGAGGCGGTCGACGTCACCGGCATAGTGCTGACCAAACTGGACGGGACCGCCAAGGGCGGGATCGTCATCGCCGTCCAAAAAGAACTGGGCGTGCCGGTCAAACTGGTCGGCCTCGGTGAAGGCCCCGACGACCTGGCGCCCTTCGACCCGGAGGCGTTCGTCGACGGCCTGCTGGCCTGAGCCGGCGGTCCGCGCCCAACGCGACCAGACGGCATCGGCGGAGGTCTGAGGCCTTGCGTCCGAGCCCGGCAACACAACGTTTACCTGCGTGCGGGCACCGTTATACATCCGTAACACGGCGGGTCGCCAACCGGTAACCCGTGCGGCGCAAGCTCTTGGGGTAAAGCGAACCCCTACGGAAAGAATGGAGGGATCACGTTGAACAGTGATGTGGTGTTGGCGGTCTCTGTCGCCGACTTCCCGCTCGATACTGGCAACACGGCCTGGATTTTGGCCTCGGCCACGCTGGTGCTGTTGATGACGGTGCCGGCGCTGGCGTTCTTCTACGGCGGCTTGGTGCGGACCAAATCCGTCCTCAACATGATGATGCTCAGCTTCGGCACGGCCGGGGTGGTCGGCGTCATCTGGGTGCTCTGGGGCTACTCGATGTCCTTCGCCACGGACGTCGGCGGCCTGTTCGGCAACCCATTCGAACTCTTCGGCCTGACCAACCTGGCGGTCGACAACAACGCCTTGGCCGGCAACGGCGTCCCGTCCTGGGTCTGGGTCGGCTTCCAAGCCACCTTCGCCGTCATCACGGTGGCGTTGATCTCCGGCTCGCTGGCGGACCGCGTGCGCTTCGGGCCGTGGCTGATCTTTGTGGGCGTCTTCGCCACGCTGGTCTACTTCCCGCTCTGCCACATGGTCTGGGGCGGCGGCATGCTGGGCGGCGACGGCTGGGTGGCCCAGGCCCTCTCAGCGCCGCTGGACTTCGCCGGCGGCACCGTGGTGCACATCAACGCCGGGATAGCCGGGCTGGTCCTGGCGCTGGTGATCGGCAAGCGTCAAGGTTTCGGCAAGACGCCGATGCGTCCCCACAACGTCCCCTTCGTCATGCTCGGCGCCGCCCTGCTGTGGATCGGTTGGTTCGGGTTCAACGCCGGCAGCGCCGGCGCCGCCAACGACCAAGCGGGCCTGGCCTGGGTCAACACCTTCGCGGCCACGGCCGCGGCGGCGATGGCGTGGGCGGCGACCGAGAAGATCAA
>JAITJZ010000146.1 GCA_031278655.1 Bifidobacteriaceae bacterium | reverse complement strand
CGCGGGCGCTCGGACGTGGACGCTCATCTGGCCATCGATGGACAGGTGGTCAGCTTCGAGTTGAAGTCGACCACCGGCAACTCTGTATCGACGGTTCGCGATTTCGGGCCTGAGCACATCCGCAAGTGGCGCTCGGGCCTTCACTGGCTGTTCGCGTTCTACGACAAAGAGGGCACGAGGCTGAGGTATTGCGTCTACGCGTCTCCGCAGGACATGGAGCCTTGGATCGGGGAGAAGGAGCGTTACATTTTCCCGGACACCAAGTTGGCAGAAAGCCTGCCTGGCGTGGTGACACCGGAGATGGTGTTAGCAATCCTCGGCGATAAACCGTCCTACACCGTGGCCGACGCGAGATGGATCATGAAGAACCAGTGGCGCAAGGAGGACTACCTGCGCCACCAAGACTTGGACGGCGGCTACTCTATCCAGGCGATGGTCGGCATCCTTCGAGAGCGGGCTCGGTACGTCATCCTTCGAGGGGCAACTCTGAACAACCCGCACATTGAGCAGGGGTTCTTCGACGGCTTCGAGCGGATCACGCAGGAGCACGCGGTCAGGCTGCGCGGTCTGGTGCGGGCCTATCTCAGCAGGGCCTGCGCTACCGAACGGGCGACGGCGTAGCCTACCGGCGGCGCGACGGCGTTGCCGATCTGCCCCAGTCGCATGTACACAGCCCCGGAGAACTCCCACGACCCGGGGAAGCCTTGGAGCAGCGCGACGTCCGGCACCGACAGCCGGAAGTGGCCGTTCTTGGCGACGAAAGCGCGCGCCGCCTGCCTGGTGGCGGCAACACCGTTGGGCCAGACCTGCAGATCCTCGAACTTTCTTTTCGCGGATACGCTGTTCAGGATCGATGTGGTGTGCCGGGGCCCAGTCAGTCCGCTGCGGATCGTGGGACACACCCCGTCCCGGCCGATGTCCGGCAGGCCCAAAGCCTGCCGCATGCCCATCGCCTCGGGCCGGCCGTCGTCCAACGTGCCGGGGGCGCGATGGGTCGGCGCAGGCGCCCGCCACCGCTGGGCCGCCGCAGGCGACTTGAAACCGACGAACACTACGCGCCGCCGAGCCTGGGGCACGCCGAAGTCATAGGCCTGGAGCGCTATCCGGCGAACCGTGTAGCGGGTGCTCAAAGGCTGGGTGATCACTTTGTCCACATACGAGGCGAACCGCGCGGTCGCAAGCGCGGACACATTCTCCGCGACAAACGCCTCCGGCATGGACTCCAGCACCGCGCGCACGAACTCCGGCCACATATCGCGCGGGTCGGTCGCGCCGCGCTGCTTGCCAGCGTGAGAGAACGGCTGGCAAGGCGGCCCCCCGTGGACGATGCCGATCTCACCCCGCCAGCGCCGCCAGTCCACCCCGCGCACGTCCCCGTCCGCGCCGCCGTGGACCTCCCAGGCGGGGCGGGCCTGGCGGAGCGTCTGGGCGGCATCGTCCAGAATCTCCCACGAGCCGGCGTGCTGGAACCCGGCGCGATCAAAACCCAGGTCCAGGCCGCCGCCGCCGGAAAACAGGGACAACGCGGGAAGGCCGTTCCGGGGCAGCGCCGGCATCAGGTCGAACGGGTCCAGCACCGGGACATTCACACGGTGGATGGGATCGGCGCCCCGGCCGCTCAAGGCCGCTTCCCGCGCGGCCCGCGACGCGCGCGACCGCTCCCGGAACACCTCGCGCTGCTCGGCGGTCAACAGCCACGGCTCGTGCAAGGGATCCGTGGACTTGATGCGGCTGGGCACGAAATCCACCGAACTGGTCATGGCAACAACCGTAGCCCGGAGGACTGACATTGTTAGCTATACCCGCCCCCGCCGGGTCCGACGTGTCCGCCGCCTTGAGCCGATTTGGTCATTTGCCGGGGGTCTTCGCTCAGGGGAGGAGATCCGCCAATCGGTCGCGGACGGCATCGTCCACCTCGAGGGCGGCGGCGCGGCTAAGAGCTTCACGCAGGTGGGGCGCAAGGGCCGCGACGGGCTGGTCGAAGCGTGTAGCGGAGCGGACAGCAGGCAAGTGTAGAGGACCCCGCCCGGGCTCGCGCGGCATCGGGCTGGTGGCGCTGGTTGAGATCTTGGCGCAGGGGTTGCGCGGCTTATCGACAATCGCTATATTGATAAGCGATAATATCGAGATTCGATAAGGAGGGGTTGTGGACACGATCTTGTCGAAGTTGGAGGCCAAGACCGGCCTTTGGGTTTTGGAGGCGTGCGTGTGGCTGGCCATCATCCAGTTCGCGGTCTGGGGGGTGGCGCTGCCGCTGGCGGGCATTGTCCGGGCGGACCAGCCCTCCTCCGAGAACGGCTGGTTTGTCAGCGGCCCGGAGGAGGCCTTGCGGTTCGAGTTGACGCCGGAAGGAGTCCGGGAAGTTTTGGGCCCCGAAGCCCAATTGCCCGAGTCGGGGCAGGTCGTCTTGGACGGCGTCACCTTGACCCCCGCGGTCACGGCCGAGGTCGCCTTCGCCCGGCCGGGCTGGGCGGACTTCCTGGCCACCACCGGGTCCTCACTGGCCATTGGGATCACCGGCGCGGGAGTGGCGTTCTTGGTCTTGCTGGTGGTCAGGAGCGTCCGCACCGGATCGCCGTTCAGCAGCCGCAACGTCCGGCTGCTGTATTGGGCCGGGGTCGCCACCATGATCGGCGGGACGGTGAACCTGGCGGTCACCGCCGTGGGATCGTTCGCCGCGGCCGCCCGCCCGGCCGTCGAGGAACTGGTCTATCCCTCGGCCCTGCTCAATTTCGGGTTCGTGGCGATAGGGGCCGTCTTCATCGTCGTGGCGGAGGTCTTCCGGCGCGGGCTGGCGCTGCTGAGGGAAACCGAGGGCCTGGTGTGAGGCGGCCAGCGCGCGGCGGCCGCGAACCCGGCGCCAGCGGCGGCGCCGGCGGTGTCGGCGGTGTCGGCGGCGTTGGCGGTGGCGTCAGCGGCGCCGGCTCAGGTGGGGAGGCGGGTTCGGGCGCCGGCTCAGGTGGTGAGGCGGGTTCTGGCGCCGGCTCAGGTGGGGAGGCGGGTTCGGGCGCCGGCTCAGGTGGGGAGGCGGGTTCGGGCGCCGGCCCGGTGCCCGATGCCGTCAACGGCCGCATCGGCGTCAGCCTGGGCGCGCTCTTGGCCGAACGCGGCATGACCCTGACCGAACTGTCCGAGCGCGTCGACATCACCCTGGCCAATCTGTCGAT
>JAITJZ010000145.1 GCA_031278655.1 Bifidobacteriaceae bacterium | reverse complement strand
CACCAGCGACGGCAGAACGGAACGGATATGGTCGATCGCGCTGCCCTTCGGCGCCGCCCCCGAGGCTGAATCCACCCTGGCTTTCTACCACATCACGGGGCGCATTGGCCCGTCGGCCGGCTGGACGCCGGGCCGCTGGCGGCGGCCGGCCGCAGGGGGCGCGAGCCGCGGCCGCGCCGCGAGAACCACTCTGGGATGAGGCAAACCTCGACTTGACCTTCCGCAAGGGCTCCTGAGATGGTAAAACAATCGTAAGGATTGGGCTCCCAGCGGCGGGACTTCAGGAAGCGGGGGTTGTCATGTCAAGAGCAACAGCGATCGTTGTGGGGATAGACGGTTCAGACTCGTCTCTCAAGGCGCTTGACTGGGCGGTCGCGGAGGCGGAAGTCCGCGACGTGCCGCTCGAGTTGATCTGCGCCTACACGGTGCCGCGCTTCGGCGCCACGGCGGTCGACGCGGCCTACCTCGACATCGGGACCAGCGCGCTGTCAGAAGGCGCCGGCGCGGTCCTCGATCAAGCGGTGGCGCGCGCCAAAGAGCGCCACGAGGATGTCCAAGGGCTGCTCGAAGTCGGCGACGCCGCCGGCGTCCTGGTCGAACGGTCCAAACAAGCCGGGTTGGTGGTGGTCGGCACCCGCGGGCGCGGCGGCTTCGCCGAACGGTTGCTCGGCACCGTCAGCACCGCCCTGCCGGTGCACGCCCACTGCCCCACCGTGGTGGTGCCCTCGGGCTGGACGGCCGGCGCCCAAGGCGACCAGACGGCATCGGCGGGCGGGCTGTCGAAAATCGTTGTCGGGGTGGACGGCTCTGACGCCTCCAAGATCGCCTTGGCGCGGGCGCTGGACGAGGCGATCTCCTGGCGGGCCGAACTGGTGGCCTTCGCCTCGATGCCGATCGCCTCTGGCACCAGCCTGTTCGCCTGGGCGCCCGGGCAGGTGGACCACACCGCCGTGCTGGCCGAACTCGAAGCCGAATTGGGCCGCATGATCGACGCCGAACTGGACGGGCGGACGCTGCCGGACGGCCTCCAAATCCGTCATCACGCGCTCGACGGCACCGCCTCGGCGCTGCTGGTCGAGTTCTCCTCGGCCGTGGACCTGATCGTGGTCGGCAGCCGCGGCCGGGGCGGCTTCTCCGGCCTGCTGCTCGGCTCGACCAGCCAGGCCGTCCTCCACCACGCGCGCTGCCCCGTCATGGTGGTGCCGGCCCGCTGCCGCGGCCAGGCGCCCGCCGGCGGTGGCGCGTGAGCGCCGAGGAGGCGACGGAGGCAATAGCGGCGGGCGGGCCCGGCAGCGTTGAGGACGGCCTCAGACGGGCCTGGGAGCGGATTGGGCGGGCCTGTCAGGCGGCCGGCCGGACGCCCGATGACGTGCGCATGCTGTTGGCCGCGAAACAACAGCCGGTCGCGGCGATCCGGGCGGCCATCGCCGCCGGGGGCCGGCTGATCGGCGAGAACCGCGTTCAAGAACTCGTCACCAAGGGTCCCGAGCTGGCCGACCTGCGCCACGAGGCGCACGTCATCGGGCCGCTGCAGAGCAACAAGATCAACGCGGCCCTGCGCTGGGCCGATTGCGTGGAGACGGTCGACTCGCTGGTCCTGGCGCAGCGCCTGGCGGCGCGCGTGGGCGGGCGGGCTGGCGGGCTCGGCGTCATGATCCAGGTGAACACATCCGCGGAGGCGAGCAAATCGGGCGTCAGCCCGGCCCGGGCCGCCGAACTGGCTCACCAAGTGGCCGCCTTGGGCGCCCTGAGGTTGGACGGCTTCATGACCGTCGGATTGAACTCCGACGACGCCGCCGCCGTGGGGCGCTCCTACGCCGCCTTGCGCGCGATCCGGGATCAGGTCGCGGCCAGCGGCGCGCCCGGCACGGCCACGGCGGTCGAGTTGTCAATGGGCATGAGCGGCGACCTCGAGATCGCCATCGCCGAGGGGGCGACCATCGTGCGCCTGGGCACGGCCGTCTTCGGGCCCCGATCCTGAACCCAGCGCGGCGCGGCGGCGCGGTGGCGCGGTGGCGCGGTGGCGCTGCGGCGCGGCGGCGCTGCGGCGCGGTGGTCAGGGAATGGCGGCGAGCTGTTCTTGCCAATAGCGCAAGCCGAGCGGGAACGCGGCGATCGCCATCTTCCAGGTGTGGTCCTGGCCAGGCGCCACGTAGACGGTGGTGGACTGGCCGCGCTCCCTCAACGCCGCGGCCATGGCCGCCGTCTCATTGCCGACCTGCTTGGTCTCCTCGGCGCCGGGGACGGCGAACCAGACGGCGATCGGGTCGGCCGGCAGCTTCGAGGCCGTGGCCAGATACTTCAGCGGTGTCACGGCGTCGATCTCCGCCGGGCTCGACTTCATGGCCTCGCCGGCTTCGCCAGGACCGCCGTAAGGCATGATGGCGAGCACCGTCGAGAAGACGTCGGAATGCCGTATGCCCTGGTCAACGGCACAATATCCACCCATTGACATGCCCGCGACGGCGCTGGCGGAGCGCTCGGATGAGACCGGGAAATGATTGACCACCCAGGGGCGGACGACCTCGTAAAGGAACGTTTCGACCTGGGAGCCGCCCGGCTTGGTCGAGTTCAGGCAGCCCGAGTCGGCCGCGCCGCGGGCGCCCAGATCCGGCGCCACCGCGATCACCGGCGCCAATTCCCCCGCCACGATCATCTGGTCCAGCACCTGCGGCGCCCCGGCCGCGATCCAGTCCGCGCCCGACCCAGGCGAGCCGTGGAACAAGTAGACGACGGGGTAGGCGACCTGGCCAGACGGGTCGTAGCCGGGCGGGGTGTAAACCCAGACGGTCTTCGTGGCCAGATTGAGGTAGTCCGGCGCCGGCAGTTCGTAACTGCTGGCGGCGCCCTGCTTGACCGGCCCCGCGCCGCCGCCGGGCTGGGCCCGGGCCAGCCGCGCGTCATCGGCGGCCAGCGGGCGGGCGCCGAGCTGGTCCAGGGCGGGGGCCGCGGTCGGCAGTTCCGGCCGCCGCTGCGACGGGTCGTCCAGGCCGAGCCTGATCCGGACCGCCTCGAAGTTCGGCAACCAGCCGACGTACCAGTTGACCAGCGCGGCCAGGCCGAGGATCAGCGTCAGGCCGGCCGCGACGGCGGTGGCCGCGCGCCAGACGCGGCGGGCCTTGACGGTGAGCCGGGTCTGGTCTTGGGGGCGGCGGCGCAGCCACCAGATAGCGACCGCCGTCAGGGCCAGGCTGGCGACCAGGAGCCCGATGCCGAAGGGCAGCACGGCGAAGAAGTCCCTGTCAGGGGTCGGCACGGCCGGCGCCCCAAGCGACGGCGGGGCTGAGCCGAACGCCGGGCCCGCCCGGTCGAACGCGCTGACTTCCACTCCTTCAGCTTGGCAGTTGGGCGGGCGGGGGAGGTCGGTCAGCGGTCTGGCGTCCATCCGCGGACTCATCCTGAGGGATGATGGCGCCCTGGCCCGGTGGGCCGGCTTCGGAGTCGATGGCGGCGAGCAGTTGGTCCAGGGCTCGCAGCGCCGGCAGGGCGAGGCGCAGGGACTGCGCGTCGGCCGGGTCCAATTTGGCGAGGGCCCGCGCGTACAACTCCGCCCAGGCCATCTCCACCCGGAGGCCCTCGTCAAAGGCCTGGGGCGTGGGCCGAACCCGGATGCGGCGGCGGTCGGCCGGGTCGGGGGACTTGACGGCCAGCCCGCGCCGACACAGCTCGGCGACGGCGGCGCTGGCGTTGGAGGGCTGCAGCAACCCGCGGGCGCTGATCTCGCGGACGGTCGAACCGGGATGGCTGGCGACAATCATCAGCACCGCCGCCGTGGTTGGCGCCAGGGCGCAGACCCGCGCCAGCGCCAGCGTTTGGGGCTTCAGCCGCCGCGCCAGGTCATGCACCACGATGGCGAGTTCGCGGGCCGCCTCATCGTTGAGCGTCATGGCACCACCTTGAGAGTGATTATGTATGAATCAATACAGTAGACTAGCGGGCGATGATCCCCGATCGCCCCTCCTTTGGGACTCTCCTGTCCCGGTTGGCTCCTTCGCTGCGCGGCTTTCGCCTGCGGTCGGCGCTGACCGCGGTCTTCGTCTTGGGCGAAGTGGTCGCGGAGATCGCCATCCCGTTCTTGATGGCCTCGCTGATCGACAAGGGTATCGAACCGGGGGACCAAGATTACGTGGAGCGGGCCGGACTGGTTCTGGTCCTGGTGGCTTTGGCCGCTCTGGTCTGCGGCGTGATCGCGGGCCGGCTGGCGGCCCAGGCGGCGGCGGGGCTGGCCCGCAACCTGCGTTCGGACGAGTTCCGGGCGGTGCAGCGTTTCTCCTTCGGAAACATCGACCGGTTCTCTGAGGGGAGCGTCATCACGCGGTTGACCACGGACGTCACCAACGTGCAGAACGCCTACATGATGATCCTGCGGATCGCCGTGCGCGCGCCCACCACCTTCGTCTTCGCCTTGGCCATGTCCTTCCTCGTGAACGCGACTCTGGCGTGGGCGTTCGTGGCGGTGGTGCCGCCGCTCGGCGTGGCCTTGTACTTCATCGTCACCCGCGCCCACCCGGTCTTCAAGCGCGTGTTCGCCGCCTACGACCGCCTCAACACCACCGTTCAGGAGTCCATCCGCGGCGTCCGGGTGGTCAAGGCCTTTGTGCGCGCGGAGCAGGAGGAGGCCAAGTTCCGGGAGTCCTCGGTCCAGATCTACCGCGACTTCACCATCGCCGAGCGGATCCTGGCCTTCAACATGCCGGCCATGCAGTTCGCCGTCTACCTCTGCATGGTGGCGGTGGCTTGGATCGGGGCGCACCAGATCGTTGCCGGGCAGTTGACCACCGGCGAGTTGGTCAGCGTCATCTCCTACGCCATGCAAATCCTGATGAGTTTGATGGGGTTGTCGATGGTGCTGGTCCTGGTGACCATCTCGAGGGCGTCGGCGGAACGGATCGGGCAAGTCCTGGTCGAGCGGCCGACCTTGGCCAACCCCGATCAGCCGGTGGGACAGGTGGCAGACGGGTCGGTTGAGTTCCGGGGCGTCAGCTTCGCCTATCGGGAGGGCCGGCGTCAGGAGGTGCTGCGGGACATCGACCTGCGGATAGAGCCGGGGAAGACCCTGGGCCTGTTGGGCGCCACCGGCTCGGGCAAGTCCACGTTGGTCCAACTCATCGCGCGCCTCTATGACGTCACCGCCGGGTCGGTCCTGGTGGGCGGGCGCGACGTGCGCGAATACGACCTGGGCGGTCTGCGCGAGGCGGTGGGGATTGTGCTGCAGAAGAATGTGCTGTTCGAGGGCAGCGTGGCTGAGAACCTGCGCTGGGGCGACCCGAACGCGAGCGCGGCGCAGATGCGGGCGGCCACAGATGTGGCCCAGGCCACTGAGTTTGTCGACGCGCTGGCGGACGGCTTCGACGCGCACGTGGAACAGGGCGGGGCCAACTTCTCCGGCGGTCAGCGCCAGCGGCTCTGCCTGGCCCGGGCGTTGCTGAAGAAACCGAAGATCCTGGTCCTGGACGACTCGACCAGCGCTGTCGACACCGCCACCGAGGCGCTCATCCGCGCCGGCCTGCGCGCGGCTCTGCCCGGAACCACGAAGATCATCATCGCTCAGCGAGTCACGTCGGTCCAGGACGCCGACCAGATCGCCATCCTGGCCGAGGGCGAAGTGATCGCCCTGGGGACGCACGACGAGTTGTTGGCGACCAGCGCCGAGTACCGAGAATTGCATCAATCGCAGACCGCCGGGACCTTGGGCTATGGCTGAGCGCGAGCGCGGGCGGGCCGCCAGGGGCGCGCCGAAGCCGCCGGCCGGGGCGCCGGCCCGCCCGCCCGTGCCCCGGGGCGCGATCCGCCGGCTGGCCGGCTATGTGATCCGCGCGTCCGGCTGGCGGGGTGTGGTGGTGCTTGTCAGCATTGTGGTCAGCGCCGTGGCCGGGGCGGCCGGGTCGCTGTTCATCGAGGCTTTGATTGACGATTACATCGCGCCCCTGCTCTCGCAGGACTCGCCATCGTTCGCCAAACTGGCCGGCGCGCTGGGCGGCATGGGCACGGTTTACGCCCTGGGCGTGGCGGCCACCTTGGCGTATAGCTGGCTGATCGTCGCCATCGCCCAACGGGTGCTGCGCCAAATCCGCGACCAGATGTTCGCGCGCATGCAGCGGCTGCCGCTGCGCTATTTCGACACCCACGCCCACGGCGACGTCATGAGCCGTTACACCAATGACACCGACGCCCTGCGCCAAATGATCACCCAAGCGGCGCCGCAGTTGGCCTCGTCCATGATCGTCTTGGTGGCGACGTTGGCGGCGATGCTCATCCTGAGCTGGGAGTTGACGGCCCTGGTGGTGGTCGGCGCGGTTGTGTTGACGCTGGTCACGCGCCTGCTGCTGCGGCGGGCGTCGGTCTGCTTCAGGCGCCAGCAGCGGTCGATCGGGGCGCTCAGCGGCTTCGCCGAGGAGACCGTCAACGGTCAGCGGGTGGTCAAGGTCTTCAACCACGAGGCCGCCGCCCAAGACCGGTTCGACAGCCTCAACGAGGAGTTGTGCCGGGACTCCCGCGCGGCCAACACCTACGCCAATGTGCTCATGCCGACGGTGGTCGGGGTTGGGAACATCCTCTACGTGGCGGTGGCGGTGGCGGCGGGCGCGCTGGTGGGGTTGGGCGTGGACGGGATCACGGTCGGCGTGATCGCCGCTTTCCTGCAACTGACGCGCGGCTTCGTGATGCCGATCGGCCAGATCAGCCAACTGTTCAACGCCGTGGTCATGGCCCTGGCCGGCGCGGGGCGGATTTTCGACCTGCTGGACGAGCCCGAGGAGGAAGACCTTGGCGGGGTCGAGCTGGTGGCCCTCGGGCCGGCGCCCGGAGGCGGCCGGGAGCGGCGTTGGCAGTGGCGCGACACGGCCGCGCCGGACGGCGCCGCGCCGGTCGAAGTGCGCGGGCATGTCCGCCTGGAAGGCGTCACCTTCGGCTACGAGCCGGGCAAGCCGGTGCTGCGAGACATCACCTTGTACGCCAAGCCGGGGCAGAAGATCGCCCTCATCGGCGCCACCGGCGCCGGCAAGACGACCGTCACCAACCTGCTGACTCGGTTCTACGAGGTCGACTCCGGCTCGATCCGGATCGACGGGATCGAGGTCACAGCCATGCGCAAGCCCGACCTGCGCCGCTCGCTCGGGATTGTGCTGCAGGACACGGCCTTGTTCACGGGGACGGTGGCGGACAACATTCGCTACGGACGCCTCGACGCCAGCGACGCCGACGTGGTCGACGCCGCCCGCCTGGCGCACGCCGACGAGTTCATCCGCCACCTGCCGCAGGGTTATGACACCATGTTGCAGGGCAACAGCGACGCCCTGTCCCAGGGGCAGCGCCAGCTTTTGGCCATAGCGCGGGCGGCCATAGCCGACCCGCCGGTGATGGTCCTGGACGAGGCCACATCGAGCGTCGACACCCACACCGAGTCCCTGGTCCAGCGGGGCATGGACGCGCTGATGCATGGGCGCACCGTCCTGGTGATAGCGCACCGGCTGTCCACGATTGAGAATTCCGACGTCATCATGGTGCTGGACCACGGGCGGATCATTGAGCGGGGCTCCCACAGCGAACTCATGGCCGCGGGCGGCGCCTACCACCGGCTGCGCGTCAGCCCCGATCTGGAGATCCCCGACGAGCCAGACGCGCCCGAGACCGCCGGCCCGCGGGCCGCCGCGTCATAGCCGAGGAGCAGGCGTTGGCGCCAGCCCGGACGGCCTCAGCCCCAGGGCGCGGCGGCGCGCGCGCCGCCCGGACGGCCATGACGTCCACGGCCGGAAACGACCGGCTGGTAGCATGTGCCGTGCTCAAAATCTCCCCCGGGGCGCGCCAGCCGTCGACGATGCCGTCAGGAGGCCGGTCTGGGCAGCCTGCCTCCAGCCGGGCGTGGTTGGCCGCCGGCCCGGCGGCCGGCCGGGTTTCGGGGCGGGCGCAGTGACCCGATACATCGTCAAGCGGCTCGGCACATCGCTGGTGACCTTGCTTTTTGTCATCCTGCTGACATTTGTGCTGATGCATTCGGTGCCGGGTGGGCCGTTCGCCCAAGAGAAAGAGGCGCCTCCGGAAGTGCTCGACGCGCTCAACGCGAAATACCACTTGGATCAGCCGCTGGTTGTTCAGTTCTTCGAATACCTGGGGGGTTTGCTGCGGTTCGAATTGGGGCCGAGCTTCAAGTACACCGGCCGGACTGTTAACGATTTCATCGTCAATGGGGCGCCGTTCTCCATGCGGCTCGGGCTCATCACCTTGGTGTTCGTGCTGATCGCCGCCATCCCGATGGGCATCTTGGCCGCCCGCCGCAACGGCCGCTGGCCCGATGCCGTGGTGATGATCATCGCCACCCTCGGGATAACCATCCCCAGCTTTGTCGCCGCCGCCGGGCTGATGTACGTCTTCGCCTACCGCTTGAACTGGGTGCCCACCTTTGGCCTGGACAAACCGACCAGCTACATCCTCCCGGTCCTGGCGCTGGGCGGCTATTCACTCTCCTTCTTGGCGCGGCTGATGCGCTCCAGCCTGCTGGAAGTGATGGGACAGGACTACATCCGCACGGCTCGGGCCAAAGGCCTCAGCGAGGTTCGAGTCATCACCCGCCACGCGCTGCGCAACGCCATCATCCCGGTGCTGACGGTCCTGGGGCCGACCGTCGCGGGCCTGCTGACAGGGAGCTTTGTGATTGAAAAGATCTTCGCCATCCCCGGCATGGGCAGCTATTTCGTGGACAGCGTCACCCAGCGCGACTACACCACCATCATGGGGATGACCACCTTCTACGCCGCCTTCCTGATCACCATGGTGTTCGTGGTCGACCTGTTCTACCGCCTGGTCGACCCCAGGATCGAGTTGGGCTGAGCCATGGCCGCTGGAGACACGAGCACCGGACGGCGGGACGCCGCCACCGTGTCTGACTGGGACCTGCTGGCGGCTGACCGCCTGCGCGCGCAGGCTGTCCCCAGGCCCGGCCGGTCCTTCTGGCAAGACGTCTGGTCCCGATTCATATCCAGGCGCATGGCCGTGTTCGGAGCGGTCATCCTGATCCTGATCGCGCTTTTGGCGGTGTTCGGCCCCAGCCTCACCGGCCGCTCCTACAACCGGCAGGAGTCGAGCCTGGCCAACATCCCGCCGGTCTTGTCCGCCACGGAGTTCGCCGGCCAGGCCAACTGGTTCTACGTCAACCCCAGCCTGAAGGTCATCGAGGTCACGCCGGACGGCCACCTGGTCCGCCAAGTTCCCCAGGTCAGCGACGACATGCTGACCAAGCGGGCGATCTTCGAGGCGGACGGCACGGCGGTCCAACTGGACTACAGCCGCCAGCCGCCGGTGCTGCTGGGCGCGGACGGCCAACCGGGCGAGCGCACCCACCTGGTGTGGAACGCCGACTACCGGCTGGGAACCGACGCGCTCGGCCGCGACGTGCTCACCCGCACCTTTTACGGCGCCCGCATCTCGCTGGCCGTCGCCCTGGTCGCAACCCTGGTGAACGCCCTGATCGGGATCATCTACGGCGGGGTCAGCGGTTACGTCGGCGGGGCGGTCGACACGGTGATGATGCGGATCGTCGACATCATCAACACCATCCCGTTGGCCCTCTACGTCATCTTGGTGAAGGTGGTGCTGGGCAGCGGCGGTTTCAGCTCGATCGTGATCGCGCTGGCCAGCGTCTACTGGGTGGACATGGCGCGGGTGGTGCGCGGCCAAGCCCTGTCGTTGAAGAACCAGGAGTTTGTGCTGGCCGCCCGGACCATCGGCTCCCCGCCGGGCGCCATTTTGCGCCGCCACATCCTGCCCAACGCCCTCGGCCCGATCATCGTCACCGGCACCATGTTGATCCCCAGCGCCATCTTCATCGAGGCGTTCTTGTCTTTCATCGGGATAGGCATCGCCCCGCCGATGGCCAGCCTCGGCACCATGGCCAACGACGCCCTCGCCACCCTGCGGTCCTCGCCCTACCAACTGCTCGCCCCCACCGCCACCATCTGCTTGATCATGTTCGCCTTCAACTTTGTCGGCGACGGCCTCAGGGACGCGCTCGACCCGAAACTCCGCGCTTAGGCGCAGAAAGGCACGCTCGACGTGGAATCGCTACTGGAAGTCCGGCGCCTGCGGACAACTTTCCGCGCCGGTCGTTCGAGGCACGATGCCGCCGTCCAGGCCGTGCGCTCAGTCGACTTCCAGCTTGGCCGGGGTGAGACCGTCGGGGTGGTTGGCGAGAGCGGCAGCGGCAAGAGCGTGACGGCTTTGAGCCTGGTGGGCCTGCTGCCGAAGACGGCGCTGGTCGAAGTCGACAAACTGACCCTTGACGGCGCCTCGATCAGCCATTTGAGCCGTCGGCAGCTCCGTGACCTGCGAGGACGCCGAATAGCGATGGTCTTCCAGGACCCCATGACCAGCTTGAACCCGCTCATGCGGGTGGGCCGTCAGATTGACGAGATGATCTCCGCCCATGACCGGCGCCTGACCCGCCGGGAACGTAAGCGGCGCGTCATCGGACTCCTGGCCGAAGTGCGCATACCGGAACCGGAAAAGCGCTACAACAGCTACCCCCACGAATTCTCCGGCGGGATGCGCCAACGTGTCATGATCGCCATGGCGATGGCTTTGCGCCCCGAAATCCTGATCGCCGACGAGCCGACCACCGCCCTCGACGTCACCATCCAAGACCAGGTTCTGCGGCTGATGCGCCGCCTGCAGGGCGAGAGCGGCACCAGCATTCTGCTGATCACCCACGACCTTGCGGTGGTGGCCGGGATGTGCTCCCGGGTGATCGTCATGTACGGCGGCCTCATCATGGAGGAGGCGCCAACCACGAGCCTGTTCGCCCAACCGATGCACCCGTACACGATTGGCCTGCTGGGGAGCCTGCCAGCGTTGCGGCAAGGGCAGTCGGACCGGCTGGACTCGATCCCGGGCGCGCCGCCGGACATGACCGCGCCCGGCGACGGCTGCCCCTTCGCGCCGCGCTGCAAATACGCCCGGGTGCGCTGCGAGCGGGCGCTGGCGCCCTATTACGCGGTGGCGGACGGGCATCGCAGCCGCTGCTGGCTGTTGGACGCCGCCGCCCCGGGCGCCGATTCGCCTTTTGGGGAGGCCGATGGCGAGTTGCGCCGGAAGGTGGTGCCGCTCGATGACTAGCCAGCCGCCGGGGCCGATCTTGGAAGTTGAGAACCTGGCCCGGCATTTCCGCTCCGGCGAGCGCCGCCGTCCCATCCGGGCGCTCGACGGGGTCAGCTTCTCGGTCAACCGGGGTCAGACCTTTGGCCTGGTGGGCGAATCCGGCAGCGGCAAGTCGACTTGCGCTCGCACCATCGTCCGGCTTTACGAGCCCACCGCCGGCCGCGTCACCCTTGACGGCGCCGACATCACGCGGTTGAGCCAGCGCCAGCTGCGGCCGCTGCGGCGCAAAATGCAGATGGTCTTCCAAGACCCCTACGCCTCCCTGAACGGCCGCATGGCGGTGCGTGACCTGGTGGCGGAGCCACTGACCGTGCACCAGCCAGAACTCGGCAGGGCGGCGGTGACCCGCCGCGTCAAAGAGGTCCTGGACCAGGTTGGGCTCGGCGAAGACCACATGCTGCGCTACGCCCACGAGTTCTCCGGCGGCCAGCGTCAGCGGATCGGGATCGCCCGCGCCCTGGCGATCAACCCGGAGCTGGTGCTGTGCGACGAGCCGATCTCCGCCCTCGACGTGTCAATTCAGGCGCAGATCGTCAACCTGCTGCGGGACCTGCAGCGGGACCTGGGCCTGGCGTATTTGTTCATCGCCCACGACCTAGCGATGGTCCAACACATCGCCGACCACGTCGGCGTCATGTACCTGGGGCAACTGGTTGAAAAGGGGCCGACCGACAGGGTCTACGGCAACCCCAGCCACCCGTACACCAAAGGCCTGCTGGCCTCGATCCCGACTCCCGACCCGCGGGTCGACCTGACGGACCGGCCGCCGGCCATCGAAGGCGAGATCCCCAGCCCCATCAACCCTCCGTCCGGCTGCCGCTTCCGCACCCGCTGCCCCTACGTGCGCGACATCTGCGCCCAGACCGCGCCCAAGTTCACGGACCTGGGCGACGGGCACGATGTCGCCTGCCACCTTTACCCGGCGGCCGCGAAACAAGATGACAGAGTCGAGTGATAAAAGAGATAGCGCAAGAGAACAGTGAACCAAGTGATTGACAACCAAATGTTAGACAACCCATTGAGAAAGGAATCCCCGTGACCATTCGAAAAATGATCGCCGCGGCCAGCCTGGCCGCGTTGGCGCTCACCCTGGGCGCGTGCGCCGACGAACCGTCCGACGAGCCCGCCAAGTCAGGCGGCCAAGCCGGGGCGCAGGAAATCGTCTTCGCTCTGCACAACACGCCCGACGGCATCGACCCCAACATAACTTCTAACAGCTTTGCCGCGCCCATAATCTTCAACACCTTCGAATGCTTGGTGACTTATTCGACGACCGATGGCGCGCTGATCCCCGGGCAGGCCGAGAGCTGGGACATCAGCGACGACGGCCTGACCTACACCTTCCACCTGCGTGAGGGGCTGAAGTGGAGCGACGGCAGCGCGCTGACCGCGAGCGACTTCGTCTACTCGGCCCAGCGCGTCCTGACGCCATCGACCACCGCCCAATACGTCGGCCTTTACACCGACTACGTGGTCGGCGCGCAGGAACTGTACGACGACGCCAGCCAGACCGACGGCCTGGGCATCAAGGCGGCCGACGACACCACCCTGACCATCGAGTTGAAGGCGCCGACGCCGTTCTTCATCGACATAGTCGGGATGTGGGCGTGGTCGCCGGTCCAGCAGGCGACCATCGAGGCCAACGGCGACCAGTGGACCAACGAGGCTGCGTCCTACGTGTCCAACGGCCCGTTCAAGATGGATGAGGTCAACCTTGGCGAGTCGTACGTGCTGGTGAAGAACCCCAACTACTGGGACGCCGCCAACGTCAAACTCGAGAAGATCACTTTCCGGATGATCCCCGACCCGTCGACCGCGCTGGCGGCCTTCGAGGGCGGCGAGATCGACGGGCAGCTGACGGTGCCGTCGAGCGACATCGCCCGCCTGAAGACATCCGATTCGGGGCTGGTGGTCACGCCCGCCTACTCAACCACCTGGTACAACATCAACAACGCCAAGGCGCCCTATGACAACCCGCTGGTGCGCAAGGCGCTGAGCTTGGCCGTCGACCGCGAGGCGCTGGTCAACGAGGTGTTGCAAAACGGCGGCACGCCGGCCTTCTCGCCGGTCGCCCCCGGCTACTCGGTGGACGGCGTCGAGTACTCGGAAGGGCGCTCTGACTTCGGCCTGTCGGCGACGGCGGATCCGGAGGCGGCCAAGGCCGCGCTGGCCGAGGCCGGCTACCCGGGCGGCGAGGGCTTCCCCACGCTGCAGCTGTCCTATTACACCGATGACACGGTCAAGCTGATGACTGAGGCGCTGGCGGACCAGTTCGAGACCAACCTCGGCATCAACGTCGAGATCTCGAACGAGGACTGGGCGGTCTACTACGACAACGTCCAGGCCGGCAACTACGAGGTCGGGGCCATGGGCTGGGGCGCGGACTACTTCCACCCGATGACCTTCCTGCAACTGCTGCAGACCGATGACGTCAACAACAACGTCTTCTACTCGAACCTCGAGTATGACGCTTTGGTGATTCAGGCCCAGGCGGAGACCGATCCGGCGGTGGCCATGGATCTGATGCGGCAGGCCGATGAGCTCTCCGCCGCCGAATACCCGGTTCTGTGCCTGTTCTACCGGGCCAACATGATGCTGGTGTCGCCCGAGTTGAAGGGCGTCTACCGGACAGTTCTGAACAACCTCTATTTCAGGTCCGCCTACCTGGAGGGCTGAAGCCCCAGTAGCGGCCGCAGGGCGCCCGGCCAATCCGGTCACGGCGCCCTGCGGCCCGCCGCTGCCTGCGCGGCGCGCCGTTTCAGCTGTTGATTCGCTCGAACACCATGGTGGCCTGGATTCGGTCGCCGCCGCCGAACCCCTTGGAGCCCGATGACGTGGTGGTTATGGTGTGCAGCCGGTAACCCAGTGAGGCCTGGGCGTTGATCGCCTTCTCCAGTTCCGTCAGGTTTCCAGAGCCGGTGCCCCAGAGTTTCTCTTTGAGGATGACCTGCAGAACCACGTAACTCATTCCTCGGGGGGCGGTGCGTGGTTGAGCCCCGGCCACCGCTTCGGCGCGAATCTGGTCGATCACGCCCCCGAGGCCGCCGCTCGCCGGTTGGGGCGGCTGGACGGCGCCGGTCCATTTCTGCCCGTCCCACCACTTGACTGTGCCGTAACCATCGTCATACCAACCCGGTTGGGTCAAGTCCGTCATCGCAAAGTCCTTTCGCTGAGGCTTGTTCGGGGCAGATTACCGCCACCGCCGGTGGCGCCGCCGGGACCTTCGCGTTCAAGCGGGCGGTCGGGCATTCGCGCCGATCAGAGCCTCAACGCCGTGTCGTCCGCCAGCGGCCAGGTGATTCATGCGCAATGCGCAATTCCCCATCCCGGGCCTGAGGCCTAGCTTCGGTGGCGTTGAGGCCAAACCCGGCGCCGAAGGGGTCTTCGGGCGGTGGGCCTGGTCGCGGCAGTGACAACCGACTCAGACCCGAAACGCGGTCACGAATGCGAGACGGCGCCCTCGCGCACCCACCCCAGCCAGACAGACGCCGGACATAGCTGCCTCAACTCTTTGACCATGTTTGGCGCATTCCGTGGGTCGGCGTTGGGCAGGGTCTTGATGATGATGTTGATCGCCTGGGTCCGGCGTTCGGGGGTGTCGGCTAGGCGCGCCAGTCCGTCAACCAGGCCTGACGCAGCCGAGGGCTCGGCGTTGGGCAGTGCTTGGGTGATGGCTTCGATTGCTTGGGTGCGGCGTTCGTCGGTGTCGGCTAGGCGCGCCAGTCCGTCCACCAGGCCTCGCGCGGCGTACCACCTGTCCGCGTTGGGCAGTGCCTGGGTGATTGCGTCAAATGCTTGGGTGCGGCGCTCGTCGGTGTCGGCTAGGCGGACCAGTTCGTCAACCAGGTATTCCGTAGCCCACCTGTCCGCGTTGGGCAGTGCCTGGGTGATTGCGTCAAATGCTTGGGTGCGGCGTTCGGGGGTGTCGGCTAGGCGCGCCAGTCTGTCAACCAGGACTCTCGCGGTCGGCGGCTCGGCGTTGGGCAGTGCCTGGGTGATTGCGTCAAATGCTTGGGTGCGGCGGTCGGGGGTGTCGGCTAGGCGCTCCAGTCCGTCAACCAGGCCGGTCGCATCCCAGGGGGAGGCGTTGGGACGTGCCTGGGTGAGGGCTTCGA
>JAITJZ010000130.1 GCA_031278655.1 Bifidobacteriaceae bacterium | reverse complement strand
CGCCGACACGTCCGAATTGTTCCGGCGTCTCGACGCGCTCGGCAGCGGCGAGCAGGAGGCTGTGGCCCGGGCCGAATACGGCGACCAGTTGGCGAAGGTGGCCAAAGTTCTGGGCGAGGACTATTACCTGAACATTCTGGCCTACCCGGAGCTGTGGGAGGACCCGGACGGGCGGGCGAAGGCGGTCAAGGACGCCGTCGCGGCCTTCGCCAAACAGATCGTTCAGAATATCCGCCAGGTCAACGACGCCCATGACCTGCGTTTCCAGGTCCCGCTCGAGGCTTTGGACCGCATCCAACGCCGCCCTTCGGCCGGCTTGGACCCGGCCTCGCCCCCGGCGGGCCGGTCTACCCGGGCGCAGCGCCGCCGGGCCCGGGAACAGGATCAGGGCGGGCGCGCGCGATGACCGCCCCGAGTTGGCCGGGCTCGGCCGCCCCGGCCGGGACCGAAGCCGCCCGGATCGGGGGCGCGCGATGACGCCGGCGCCGCCTTCCGCTCAGGCGCCGCCCCCGGGCGGCGCGCCGGAGTTCGGCGTGGCCAAGTGTTTGACGCCGCCCGCTCTGAGCCGATTGACTTGGTACACGCATCCATTAGCAACCACCTCAGAGCGGGGGAACCGATGAGCCGAAGCCTTGCGCCCCGGGGGGCAGCTGCGGCGGCAATGGCCGTGGCCGCGCTGGCCGTGTTCGCCACGGCCGCCCGAGCTGACAGCTATTTGGGCCACACGGAGCGGCCCCTTGCGGCCGACCGCGCGTCGGTCGCGCCGGCGGCCACCTATTTGGACGATGCCGCGCAAGGACTTTCGCTGTCCCAGAGCTGGGTGGACGCGGAAGTCAGCGCCAAACCCAACCTTGACGAAGTGCTGCGGGCCGATCCGACCGGGACCATAGCCGTGGCGGTGCTGCCGGCGAGCGCCGAACTTGAGGCCGGGCCGATCGATTTCGCCCAGAAGTTGCGTCCCCGAACGAGCTGGCCCACGGTGGTTGTGGCGCTTGGCGGCCAGTTGTCGGCCGACTCGGCCGACCTGTCGAGCGATCAAGTGGTTGGCATCGCCAACGAATCCGAGCGCGTCAGCGGCGACCTGCAGACCAACCTGACCGAGGCGGTCCGTGGAATCGGTGAGGCGCTGGCCGCGTCCGAAGCCGACCAGACGGCATCGGCGGGCGGCGACCTGGCGGACAGCGTTGGCAACTTCATCGGCGGTGTCGTCAAATTCGTCATCGGCGTGGCGGTCCTGCTCCTGTTCCTGATCGGCCTGGCCGTCTTCCTGGCGGTGCGCGCCTACCGGCGCCGTCACCCGGCGCCGAATCTGAAAGTGTCCAAGGCCACCCCCGGCGACGTCGCCGACCATCTCGACCGGCTGCGTGACCTGCACGGGCGCTACCTGGGCTTGCGGGAACCGGCCCCGGCGCTGGCGCCAGCCAAGGCGATGGCGCAGTCGGTGGCGAAGCTGATCGCGGACACGTCCGAGTTGTTCCGGCGCTTGGACGCCAAGGGCGGCGGCGAGCAGTTGGCTGTCGCCCAGGTCGAATACCGGGACCAGCTGGCCAAGGTGGCGGACGTGCTCGGCGACGGCTACTACCTGGATATTCTGGTCAACCCCGGCTTGTGGGAGAACCCGGCCGAACGGGCCAGGGCTGTCGTGGACGCGGTGGCGGCGTTCTCGGAGCAGATCATCGATAACATCAAGCAGGTCAACGCCTCCCAAGACTTGCGTTTCCAAGTCTCACTAGACGCCCTCGCCCGCGCCAAGCGGGATCAATCCGCAGGGCTTTATGATGCCCCCGACGAAAGGTCACAACCATGACAACCACTCCCGCCGAGCCTGTCGCCGTCGATATGGCTTCCCTGCTCGGAGACCCGAAGGCGAATCCGGTCGCAGAGACGCCGTTGTCCAAGGCGCTCGCCTCGGTGCCTCCGGATGACGCGGCCGGCGAGCCGGCCCACGTCCAATTCCGGCCGCTGCTGCCGCCCGATCAGCGCGAGTTGTTGGCGACCCGGGGCCCGCAGTTGGCGGACAAGCTGCTGGTCGACCGCAACGCCCTGCTGGACTTTGGGCAGGTGGCGTTGACCAAGGTCAACCGGACGTCATCGGAACTGCTGGCGGCGCAGCGCGACATCGAACTGCCGGAGGCGGATGAGATTGTCAACGGCATCCTGCGCGAGTTGGAGGGTTTCAGCGCCAGGTTCGAATCCGGCCAGATCAAGGGCATTGTCAACAAGATCCTCAACGTCTTGCGCTCGACCAAGGCCACGCTCAAATCCATGTACCGCGAGTCGAAGTCGCTGGAGCAGCGGCTCGACATGGCGGCCGGCGAGACCCGGCGCCTGGAACTGCGCCTGGCCGACAACGTTTCGCGCGGCCAGCAGCTTTACAAGGCCAACGACGAGTCGTTGACCGGCCTGGTCGGGGTGCTGGCGGCGCTGGAGCAGGTGCGTGAGGAAGGCGCCAAGCGGGCCGAGGAGATCGAGGCGAAGCTGGCCGAACTGCCGGCTGACGACCCGACCCGGGCCGGCGTCGAGGAGGAGGCGCAGAACATCGCCGAGGCCCTTCAGGCCGTGGATATGACCCTGTTCGACTGGCGCCAGCAGTTCTTCTTGGCCTACGCCTTGTCGCCGGCGGTGCGCAATCTGATCGGCGTCTCCTTCACCATGCAGCGCCGGTTGATGGTGTTCCGCACCATGGGCCTGCCGGGCGGCAAGAAGTCCCTGGTCATGTGGCAGTAGGCGGCGCTGGCGAAGCAGTCGGGCGAGGTCGGTCAGGCCTTGGCCGCCGGCACCGCGCGTCTGATCGAAGGCGCCTTCCAGGCGGCCGGGCAGGCGGTGGCGGAGACGGCCAAGGCCGCCCACACCCCGATCCTGCCGGAGGAGGCGATTTGGACCATCCGCGACTCGATTCGCGCCCAGTGCAACGGTCTGATCGAGGCCAGTCGCTGGGGCCGGAGCGTGCGCGGTCAAATCCTCAACGCCATGGAGACCTCCGAACGCGAGATCGGCACCGCCGTGACCGAGGCCCGGACCACGATTGTGCGCGAGGTCCTGGCGGACGTGCAGGCCGCGACGCCATCGGCGCCAGCGCCGGACGCGGACATCCTCCAGGCCCTCGGCGTCAAGTAGCGCTGGCGCGCCGGGCGGGGTCCGGGCGCGGTCCAGGCGCCCCGGGGGGCTGGGACGTGTCCCGCCAGGTCCAGGGCCAAGCCGCCCGCTGCTCGCGCGCCGGGCGGGCGGCGGCCACGACCTGACGCGCGGCGGCCTGATCGGGGTCAGGTCGCCGTCAGGATCGAGCCGGCCAGGGACAGCACCACCGGCGCCAGTCCCAACGCGATGAAGGCCGGCAGATAGCACAGGCCCAGCGGCGCCATCAGGTGAACGCCGAGCCGGGCGGCGGCCTGGCCTAGGCGGCGCCGCTCGGCCCTGGTGGCGCGTGCCGCCACGCCTTCCAGGAGCGGCCCCGCCTCGGCGCCCGATTCCCAGACCGGTCGCAGGGCGCGGCGCAGCGCCTGCGCGAAGCCTTCGGCCGAGAAGCCCGCCGTGGCGGCGGCGCCGTCCCCGACCCCCGCGGCCGACCAGGCCGCATCCCAACTCAGGCCTCGGGCCAGCCCGCGCCCGACCTGTTCCAGGAAGGACCCCAACCGTCCCGGCCAAGCGGCGCCCACCTCGACCAGCGCGGCGGGCAGCACCAGCCCCGCCCGCAGCGCCGCCGCCAGCACGGATGCGACCAAAGGATCGGTGCTCGGCGGCCTGGCGGCCGCCCTGATCATGAGGCTGGTCCAAAGCTTCCCGATGATCAGCGACACCGCGCCGACAGCCAACGCCACGGTCCCGGCGCCGCCGCCGAACAGCACCGGCAGCGGGGACGCGCCCATGGCTGTGCCCAAGACGATGCCCAGCAGCGGCAGGAACTGCAACAACCGGGCGCTTGACTTGGGCCCGGCCATGGCGTTGGCGACGGCGTCGGCCGTCTCTTGGGCGTCGGCCAGGGCCTTCGTGATCGCTCCCAGCAGCGCGGCGGTGGACGCGCCAGCGCCGACCGCGACCCTGTGAACAGCCAGGATGGCGTTCGCAAAGGGTTCGAGGGGCGTCGATTGGAACTGGCGGGCCCAGCCCGTCAGGGCCTCGCCATCATGGCCGATGCCGTCCTGGCCGATCCCGTCCTGGCCGAAGATCGGGGCCCACAGCTCAGGTCCGGTCAGCCCCGCCTTGGCCAGCCCCGCGACCTGCTCGACAGCCTCGGTCAGCGCCTCCAAAGTGACCGGCCCGCCAGGCCCGGCCGGCCCGCCTCGGCGACTCGGCTGGCCCGCCTCGCCCGAACCGCCGCCGCTCCCGCCGCTCCCGCGCCGCCCGCCGCTCCCGCCGCTCCCGCGCCGCCCGCCGCTCCCGCGCCGCCCGGCATGCCCGGCCGGCCCGCCAGGCCCGGCGCCGAACCAGCGACCGGGGCTCACGCCCGCTCCAACCGCCGGGCCAGGGCCGGCCAAGCCTCGCCCTCGACCAGCCGCTCACCCTGGAAAGACAGCGCCGGGCGGGCCAGCAACTCGCCCCCGGCCAACTCAAAGGCGGCCAACTCCGTCACCCGGCGCACGCCATCGGCGGCCCGCGCCAGGTGGACAACCGCCCCCAAAGCGGCGGCGGCCTGCACCGCCACCGTCCGTCCGTCCAACCCCGCCAGCGATCCGAGCGCCACCAGGCGCGCCGGAACATCGCCGCAGGAGTTGGCGTGAATGGTGGCCGCCGAACCGTCATGGCCGGTGTTGAGCGCTGTCAGGACCTCGCGGACCTCCTCGCCGCGGCACTCGCCCAGCACGATCCGGTCCGGACGCATCCGCAGCGACTCGCGCACCAGGTCGGTCAGGGTGACCGAGCCGCTGCCCTCGGCGTTGGCGTTGCGCGCCTCCAGGCGGACGCAATGCGGATGACTGGTGACAATCTCCTGCGCCTCCTCGATCACCACCACTCGCTCAGTCGGCGCGGCCAGCGACACCAGCGCCGCGAGCAGCGTGGTCTTGCCGGCACCGGTGGCGCCGGACACCATCAGGTTGACGCGCGCCCCGACCAGCGCGCGCAGGGCCTCGGCCCCGGCCGCGCTGACAGTCCCGTGCGCGGTCAGATCCGCCAGCGTCAAGGCCTGCCGCCTGAAAATCCGGAACGAGATCAGCGGCCCGGCCGGCGCCACCGGCGGCACCACGGCGTGCATCCGGATGCTGCCCGGCAGATGGACGTCGACTGTGGGCACGGCATCGTCCAGGCGTCGCCCGCCCTGCGCCGCCAAACGGACCGCCAAAGAGCGCACCGCCGCCTGGTCGCCCAAGTGCACGGCCACCCGCCGGAGCCCGCCGGCGCCGTCCACCCACACCGCCTCCGTGCCGTTGATCAGCACATCTGTGACGCCAGGGGCGGTCAGCAGGGCGCTCAAAGCGGCCGGCGCCGCCAGTTCGGTCACCATTCCTCCGCGAACGCGGCCGGGTTGAACTCCGGCAGCGAACGTCGCGGCGTCCGCCGCCCGCGGCCAGCGCGCCCCTGGGCCCGCCGCCTGGCCGGGACCGCGCCGCCCGCCGGGACCGCGCCGCCGGCCGGGATCGCCCTGCCGCCCGCCCGGACCGCGCCGAGCCAGTCCGCCAATTCGCGGGCCGCCCGCGCCAGCGGCCCCTTCGCCCGCTCGCCCGGGACCAGCCCATGCACCAGCCCCGCCACCAGTGAGCGCTCGTCCCCGACCCGGGTGACACCCCCGCCGATGCCGTCAGCCACCTCGCCCGCGTCGAGGCCGCCACGCAGCCCCCGGACAGCCACGCGGAAGTCCAGCCCCAGCGTTTCCAACTCGCGCGCCAGGCCCGCCAGGGCTTCGGCGCCGGCTGGGTCAGCCCGTGCCACCAGCAGGCGATGATCGGCCCAACTGGCCGCCCGCCAGGCGCCGCCCGGCGCGGCCCGCCCCGCGTCGATCAGGGTGTGACCGCCGGGGGCCAGGGCTTCCCAGGACTCCAGCGCTTGACGGACCCGCCAAGCCGGGGCGCCGGGCGGCGGGGCCTCATGGCTGAGCAACTGAATACCGCTGATCGCCGCCGGCGCGGCCGGCGGCGGACCGACGTCAGCGTCCAGCCAGGGGCCCCAGCCAGGCGTTCGCGGTTCTCCCAGCAAGGCGCCAATCGGCGCGCCCGCGCGGTTGAGGGCCGCCAGCCGCACCGGTCCGGCGCCACGCCCAGCGCCCGCCAGGGCCAACGCCAACGCCACCGCCAGGCAACTGGTCCCGGCGCCGCCGTGGGCGCCGATCAGCGCCACCCGCTTGACCGTGCCGCTCGGCCGGTGCGCCGCCTCCACCAGCCGTGTCAATTGCGGCGCTGAGTCGGGCAGGACCAAGCAGCCGCCGGCGCCCCAGGCGCGATCGCCCAGCGCCGCCCGGACGATGCGGCAGCCGGGCCACGCCCGCCCCAGCGCCGCCGCAGCGCCGGCATCGACATCGTGTCCGCAGACCGCCAGGCGCGAGGCGGGCGCCACGCGGTCGAGTTGAGCCGACGAGCTCAGCGGCTGAACGGTGGCCCCCGCCTCCCAGATCGCGGCCGTGGCGGCATCGGCCAAGCCGGGATCCTCGGTCAGCAAGACCACTTGCGGTAGCGCCACCATCACAGGATGAACCATTCGGGGCGCCGGCGCCGCCCTGAAAACGTAGGCCTGTGGATGACACATCGTCTTCACATCTGCCACAATCCTCGGGTGATCGATTCGACGGCCGCCGTCAGGACCCGCCCCAAGCCAGCCCGACCAGCCGCTTTCTTCGACCTCGACAAGACGATCATCGCCCGCAGCTCGACCGTGGCTTTGACCTCGACCCTGATCGCGGAAGGGATGCTGCGCCGACGCACCGTTCTGAGGTCGGTCTACGCCCAGGCCACCTACCAACTAGGCGCCGCCGGCCAGACCCAGTCCGAGCGGCTGCGTCACCTGCTGGGCGGGATCGTGGCCGGGTGGGACGCGGGCCGGCTGGCCCGCTTGGCCCGCGACGAGCTGGCCCGAAAAATCGGCCCGCAGGTCTTCGAGGACGCCGCCAAGTTGATCCAGTCGCACCGCGACGCGGGCCGAGACATCGTCATTGTGTCGGCCTCGAGCCGGGAGCTGGTCGAACCGATCGGCGCCATGCTCGGCGCCGATCACTGTCTGGCAACTCGCATGGAGGTCCGCGACGGGCGCTACACCGGCGAGACCGAGTTCTTCAACTACGGCCCGGCCAAGGTCGAGGCCATGACCGCGCTGGCCGAACGCGAGGACTACGACCTCAGCCGGTCCTTCGCTTACTCGGACTCGATCACCGACCTGCCAATGCTTGAGGCCGTTGGCCATCCGGCGGTGGTCAACCCGTCGCGGCCGCTGCGCCGAGTGGCCGAGGAACGCGGTTGGGAAGTGGTGCGATTCGCGGCCCCGAGTTCGGTGCGCTCGGAGAACCGGAGACTGGCCGCCACCGGCGCGGCCGCGCTGATTGTGCCACTGGTCGCGGGCGGCGCCTTGGTGCTTGTTTGGCGCCGCCGCAGTAGTCTCCACCGGGCGCGGAAAGCGATTGGACTTGCCTCGGGGGGCGTGGTTGAATAGCTTTATCTGGCCATTTTCAGGGCCGGATTTCATCCCATCTTTCTAGAGCGTTTGCGCTTGCCAGCGGCCATATTGCGTGCTAGAAATAGAGGTACAAAAGCAACGGGCGAACAGGAACCCACGCACGTATTAACCTACGTTAAGGGCATGTCGACGGGTTCTTCCGTTTCGGCAATTGGATTGCGCGATTGATAACCTGTTCGCCCGTTGTTTTATGCCTGCGCCCGGCCAACGCCGGGACGCTGGCTCCCCGTTTCCAGGGCCGCGTCGCGGCGGCCAGCGCGGGGCCGCCGCCCGGGACCACGAGCCCCAGCACCCCGCCAGCTCCCCAACAACAGCCAGCCAACACCCGGCCAACGCCCAGTCCCAGAGGCGCCAGCGCCAGCGGCGCGCTACCCTTCCTACAACGGCCCGGCCGGGCGCAGAGCCCACGGGAACACAAGAACTGGGGGTTGACCATGGCCAACAACACACTCGGCACCGCCATAGCCGACGCGCTCAGCCAAGTCGGCGCCCTCTACCGGGACACCGTCGCCTTGGCCAAGGCCCAACTCTCCAAGGAGGGCTCCCGGCTCGGCCTGGGCCTGGCGCTGATCGTCTGCGCCGTGGTCGCCGCCGCCGGGGTTGTGCCGCTGCTGGTTCTGGCATTCGTCTGGGGACTGGTGGAACTGTCCGTCCCGCAATGGGCCGCCCATCTGATCGCGGCGGGCGTCGGCTTGGCCCTCGCCGCCGTCCTGGTGGCGGTCGGCCGTTCACGCCTGAAGAAGGCGTCCGCCTCCATCTCAGCCACAGCCACCCTGGTCAAGGGCTCATTCGAGGCGCTCACAGCCCAAGGCGACCAGGCAGCCCAAGGCGACCAGGCAGCCCAAGGCGGCCAGGCAGCCCAAGGCAACTGGCCTGCCCAAGGCGACCCGACGGCATCGGACAGGGCCTTCGCCAACCCGACCGCCGAAACCTCCGGGCCTGACTGGCGGGAGGCCAATTGACGATCTTCAAGAAACGGGCCGCCGCCGACATCACGGCGGCGCTGGCCGAAGGGCCGTGGTCGCACCGCTTCGTGGCTGCGCGCGGCCTGCGTTTCCACGCGGCCATCGCCGGACCCGAGGACGGCCGGCTGGTGGTGGCGCTGCACGGGCTGCCGCTCCATTGGTGGTCGATGCGCCACCCGCTGACCGCGCTGGCGGCCGAAGGCTACCGCGTCGCCGCCGTTGACCTGCGCGGATGCGGAGCCTCTGACAAGCCCCCCGAGGGCTACACCCTGCCGATGCTGGCCCGCGACGTGGCCGGGATCATCACGGCGCTCGGCCGGCGCTCAGCCGTGGTGGTGGGCCAAGGGATCGGCGGCCAAGTGGCCTGGACCATGGTCAGCCGCGCCACCGCCGCCCTCGACGCCATCGTGCCGGTGGCCAGCGTCCATCCGGGCAGCTTCCTGCCCAAACGGCGAGTCCTGGTGTCGCCCCGCAGCGCCGGGCAGATCGCCACGCTGCGATCGCCGCGGCTGGCGCGCCGCCTCCTGCCCGACCCAGGCTTCATGTCCGCGCTGCTCAGCAGTTGGGTCTCCGACTCGTCCCAGATCGACCGCGCCACCGCCGAGCGCTACGCCGACGCGCTGCGCATCCCCTACGCGCCAGAGAAGGCCGCGCAGCTGATGCGTTGGTCCACGCGGCCGCTGATGAACGCCGCCCACGCCCGCTTCGCGCGCTCAGCCCGCGTCCCCGCCCAGGTGCCGGTTCTTCAACTCCAAGGCGACAGCGACCCGGTGCTGCGCTGGCAGAGCGTCAAGGCGCGTCGGCTCGGCGGCGTGAACTGGCGCTTCGAGTTGCTCAGCGGGATAGGCCACCTGCCGTTCGAGGAGGACCCCGAATTTGTCTGCGGCCTGACTTTGAGTTGGCTGTCAGAGCAGCGTCTGATGCCGTGAGCGCCGCCTCGGCGCCCTTGGGCGGTTTGGCGACGCGCCGCCAAGCGCGGGCGGCCCGGGAGGTGCTGGCGGCCACCTTCCCGGACGCGCATTGCGAACTCGATTTCCGGGGGCCGTTGGAGTTGCTGGTCGCCACGGTGCTCTCGGCCCAGTGCACCGACGAGCGTGTCAACCAAGTCACGCCCGCCTTGTTCGCGGCCTTCCCGGACGCTTCCGCCTACGCCAGGGCCGATCGGGCCCAGATCGAGGAGTTGATCCGGTCGCTGGGCCTCTACCGGGCCAAGGCCGCCGCCCTCAAAGGGATTGGCCAGGCGCTCACAGAACGCTTCGGCGGCGCCGTGCCCGCGACCCTCGCGGGCCTGGTGTCATTGCCGGGTGTGGGTCGCAAGACCGCCAACGTGGTGTTGGGCAACGCCTTCGGGATTCCTGGCATCACTGTTGACACCCATGTGGGCCGGGTGGCGCGGCGGCTGGGCTGGACCGGCCAAACCAACCCTGACAAGGTCGAATCCGACCTGGCGGCGCTGTTCCCGCCCGCCGATTGGGTGCTGCTGTGCCACCAGTTGATCTTCCAGGGCCGCCGTGTCTGCCACGCCCGCAAGCCCAATTGCGCTGGCTGCGCGCTCGCCGCGCTGTGTCCCTCGGCGGCGCTGTGTCCCTCGGCGGCGCTCTGACCGGGGGCTGCGCTTTAGAGGCCGGGGACTCCTGGGGGGGCGAGAGCGGAAGGTAGACTGGCCCTACCGCCCTTTGTCGATGGTTACCCGCCACCGCGACCGCTTTGAGATGAGGTGCCCAAGATGAACGCGCAGCCAGATCAGGTTGAAGGCTTCGGCATGATCTCCGCCGCCGGATTGTTCGCCGGAATAGACCACGATCAGGCCCAACGTTTGCGCTGCCTGATGGTTGCCCTGCGCCTCGACCGGGGCGCGGTGCTGTTCCGGGAGGGCGACGAGGGCGACCGGCTGTACCTGATTCAGTCCGGGATGATAAAGCTCGGGCGCACGGCGCCTGACGGGCGCGAGAACCTGGTCGCGGTCTTGGGGCGGGGCGAGTTCATCGGCGAGTTGACCCTGTTCGACCCGGGCCCGCGGACCGCCACCGCCACGGCCGTCACCGAGTCCGAGTTGTTGGAGTTGAGCCACGATGCCGTCGGCGAATGGTTGGAGGAAAACCCGGCCGCGTCGAAACATCTGCTCCAGGAACTCGCCCATCGCCTGCGCCGCACCAACGAGGCCGTCACCGATTTGATTTTCGCCGACGTGCCCGGCCGGGTCGCCAAGGCGCTGCTCGACTTGGCCGACAGGTTTGGGACGAACACCGCCGATGGCGTGCACGTCACGCACGGGTTGACGCAGGAGGAACTGGCGCATCTGGTGGGCGCCTCGCGCGAGACCGTCAACAAGGCTCTGGCCGAGTTCATCGCCCGCAACTGGATCAGGCTGGAGGGGCGCAGCGTCCACATACTCGATGTCGAGCGCCTGGCGCGCCGCGCGGCCTGAGGCGCCTGGGCCGCCGCGCGAACCCCGCCGATCGGCCGCGTTGCGGGTAGGGTGAGCCGGGTGAAAATCCGCCGCATGATCGGGGCCAGCCTTGCCGCCGGCGCCGCGACCCTTGGTTACGCCCTGTTGGAAGCCCGCTGGTACGCGCTCAGGCGCGTGGTCGCGCCCGTGCTGGCGCCCGGTGCCCGGCCGCTCAAACTGTTGCACATCTCCGATCTGCACCTGACCGCCAGCCAGCGGCGCAAGGTCGATTGGGTCCGGGCGCTGATCCGTCTCAGGCCGGACATGGTGGCGGTCACAGGCGACAACTTCGCCTTCGGCGACGCCATGGAGACCGCTCTCGAGGCCTTGGAGCCGTTCTTCGGGCTGCCCGGGGCGTTTGTCTTGGGGTCGAACGACTATTACTCGGCCACCTTCAAGAACCCGGGCGCTTACCTCTTGGGATTCTCCGGCCCGGAGCCGGATCGACGTCCCGACCTGCCGACCGAGGCCTTCACTCAGGTGCTGGTGCGGGCGGGCTGGCATGACCTCGACAACGCCCGCGCCACGGTCGAACTGGGTCCAGAAAGACTGGTGACTGATCTGGTGGGACTGGCCGATCCGCATTTGGGCTGGGACAAGATGCCGGCGCCGGCCTCGCACGCGGGAGCCCAGCTGGTGCTGGGCCTGGTCCACGCCCCCTATCTGGCGGCCGTGGATCAACTGGTGGCGGATCAGGCGCGCCTGGTCCTGGCCGGTCACACCCATGGCGGCCAGATCACGGCGCCATTCTTGGGCGCGCTGGTCTCGAACTGCGATCTGCCCCCACGCCTCGGGGCCGGGCTGCACCGCTGGCGCGACTCGGACTCCTACCTCAATGTTTCGGCGGGCCTTGGGACTTCGCCCTACGCGCCCGTCCGGCTCGGGCGGCGACCAGAGGCCTCGCTAATCGAGTTGGTGGCGGTCTAGCCTGGGAGAAGCTGGTTACAAGAGTTTGTGTTGCGAAGCAACCGGAAGGAGAGCCATGATCGACGCCGACTGGTCCAGCCATGTGCGCTGGCTGAACCAGGAGACCCACCGGCTGCTCGACTTTGGGCGCGCCAGCGCCGCCAGCACGCATGGCTTCGCCTGGCTCGACGCCTCTGGGCGGCCGGACCCGGCCCGGCCGCTCGATCTGTGGGTGACGGCGCGCATGACCCATGTTTACGCCTTGGGAGTGTTGATCGGTTATCCGGGCGCTGAGGGGTTGGTGGATCACGGGCTGGCGGCCATGGCGGGTCCTTTCGCGGATCGCGTCTGCGGCGGTTGGTATTCGGCCCTGAACGGGGACGGCTCACCGGCGGACGCCACCAAGGCCGCCTACGCGCACGCCTTCGTCGTGTTAGCGAGCACATCGGCCGCCGCCGCCGGGCGCCCCGGCGCCGACGACCTCCTCAGACGGGCCCTGGCCAGCCAGAACGCCCATTTCTGGGAGCCCGGCGAGGGGATGGTGGTGGACTCCTTTGACCGCACTTTCAGCCACGCCGAACCGTACAGGGGCGTGAACGCTAACATGCACACCGTCGAGGCTTACCTGGCGGCGGCCGATGTCACCGGCGACAGCCGCTGGCGCCGCCGCGCCCTGAGCATTGTTGAGCGGGTGGTGACCGCCGCCCGAGGCGCCGATTGGCGCATACCGGAGCATTACACAGTCGACTGGCGCCCGCTGCTCGACTACAACGCCGACGACCCGAATCACCAGTTCCGCCCCTACGGCGCCACCCCCGGCCACGGCTTCGAATGGTCCCGGTTGATTTTGGGACTCAGGGCGGCCCTTGGGGCCGGCGCCCCGGACTGGCTGAAACCGGCGGCTGAGAGCCTGTTCCGCCGCGCCCAGCAAGACGGCTGGCAGGACCGGCCGACGCCCGGCTTTGTCTACACAACCGATTGGGACGGGCGCCCGGTCAACCACGCCCGCCTGCATTGGGTGGCGGCTGAGGCGGTGGCCGCCGCCATCACCGCCTACCGCGTCACCGGCGACCCGCTCTACCACCATCTTTACGACCGCTGGTGGGACGTGATCGACCAGCGCTTCATCGACCGCGGACGCGGTTCATGGCGCCATGAACTCGACCCGGAGGGCCACCTGGCCACATCCGTTTGGGACGGCAAGCCAGACATTTACCACGCCGCCCAAGCCACCCTGATCCCGCGCCTGCCGCCAAGACCCACCCTGGCCAGCGCCCTGCGGGCGGGACTGCTCGACAGCGTCTGAGCATCAAGAACCGGGCCCGCCGCCGCGATCCCTTGAAAGCCGCGCCTCACCTCGGCTGGGACCGGCCGCGAGCGTGACGCCAGGTTACGGCCGATGCCGCCGGCACGGCATCGGGCACCGTGACGGTAGCCGCCACGAGCGCGGCGTCAGGCGGCGGCATGGCGCAAATCGGGCTCCAAATAGATCGTTTGGGCGAGCGGGACGGCCGCGCGCGAGCGGGCCTCGGCGGCGTCGATGGCGGCCGCCAAGTCGGCCAGCGAGAGGCCCGGCTCGGCCTCAATCTTGGCTGCGACCAGAAGCTCCTCCGGCCCCAAGTGCATCACTCGAAGGTGGATCACGCCCGCCACGCCCTCGCCGACCAGCGCCTCCTCAATCGCACGCAGGTGCTCAGGGGCCGGCGACTCGCCCAACAGCAGGGACTTCATCTCCACCGCCAGGACGGCCGCGACCGTCACCAGCAGCACGCCGATGGCGGCGGAGCCGGCGCTGTCCCAACGGCCGTCGCCGGTGACCAGGGTCAGGCCCACGCCCAACCCGGCGAAGATCAACCCCAGCAGCGCGGCCGTGTCCTCCAACAGCACCACGGGCAACTCCGGGGACTTGGAATTGCGCACGAACCGGAACCAGCCCTGTTTGCCCTTGACCGGTCGCGCCTCCCGGACAGCTGTGCGCAGGGAGAACGACTCCATGACGATCGCCACGACCACCACCGCCACCGGCACCCATGGCCACGATTCGATGCCTTCCGGGTGGCGGTACTTCTCATAGGCCTCGTACAACGCGAACAGGCCGCCGAGGGAGAACAGCACCAGCGCCACGATGAAAGACCAGAAGTAACGGCCGCGGCCATAGCCGAAGGGGTGCTTGGCGTCCGGGCGGCGGCGGGCCTCTTTGCCGCCCCAGAGCAAGAGCACCTGGTTGCCGGAGTCGGCGACCGAGTGCACCGCTTCCGCCAGCATCGAACTGGAGCCGCTCAGGGAGAAGGCGACGAACTTGGTCACGGCTATGCCGAGGTTGGCGCTGAGGGCGGCGATGATGGCTTTGGTTCCAGTGTTAGCGCTCACTAGGTGGCCTTTCGGTTGATGGGTCGGGGCAGACGGGCTTTGGGTGTTAGCCCGATCCATTATCGGGCGCCCGCGCGGTGGGCCGCGTTGGGCCGCGTTTGGCCGCGTTTGGCCGCCGATGCCGTGGGCCGGGTTGGCCGCCGATGCCGTGGGCCGCGTTTGGCCGCCGATGCCGTGGGCCGGGGTTGGCCGCCCGCGCGGGGCTGCGTTTTGAGTGTCAGACCCCCCCTATATGGTTCTTGACATGACGATGACGTTGCCCGTTGGGACGGCAGGATGGGGCGGTGGACCGCCCGAATGGCCTGTTGACGGGCTCGGCGACATGGACTTCGGGGACCTGTTGGACCTGGCGGAATCCGTCGGTCCGGGCGCGATCGCCGGCTTGGCGTTGGATGAGGCGGCCGGAAGGGAATGCGCCTCACAGAGGGGCTCGATCAGGCTGGTCGGGTTGTTGCACAGGCAAGCCGAATGGGCGCGCGTCCAGACGGCGCTGGTGTTGGCGAGGGCCTGCGCGGACGCCGGTGAGGCTCTGGCCCATGGCGACAGCGAGGTCTCGCCGCCGCGCTCGCTGGTGGCGGAGGCGGCGCTGATTTGCGGCGTGACCCAATGGGAGGCGAACCAATTGGCGAGGGTCGGCCGGGCGGCCCTGACGGACCCTGAACTGGCGCGGGCTTTGGGCACGGGCCGGGTGTCTGTCGGCTGCGCGGATTCGGTTCGGCGTGTGGCCGAACGCCTCGACGACCCGGCCGATCGCGGTCAGGTGATGGACCTGGGTCTGCGGTTGGCGGGTTCGGGCCAGTGCCGGCCGAGGGTCGAGGAGGCGTGCGAGGCGTTGGCGGCCGACTTGGACCCAGGAGGCTTCTCGGGCGCGCATGAGGCGGCCTTCGCCCAGCGACGCTTCTGGTACCGCCCGAGGGCTGCGGGCATGGGCCTGCTGAGCGTGTTCGGCGCCGCCGATCAGTTGCAGGGAGCCATGGAGCTGGCCGAGTTGGCGGCGGCGCCCGCCGGGCAGAATGACTGCCGAACCGCCGATCAGCGGCGCTATGACGCGCTGGTGGAGCGACTTATGGGCGGCGGTCCTGCTGGCGGCGGAGTTGCCGACGGCGGTGCGGCTGGCGGCGGAGTGGCCGACGGCGGTGCGGCTGGCGGCGGTGCGGCTGGCGGCGGACGGGCGGTGGGGCGCCCGTCCGGCCGGTGCCAAGTGTTGGTGCGTTTGGACGCGACGACGCTCCTGGGACTGGATGACCGTCCCGGCCTGATGCTGGGGGTGGGGCCGGTGTCGGCCGAGGTCGGTCGATTGATCGCGGGTGACGCGACCTGGCGGGCCCTGTTGACCGATCCGGCCTCTGGGCGTCCAGTTTGGGTGTCGGAACGGGCTTACCCGCCGGGCGCGGTGCTTGGGCGCGTGCGCGGTGGCAGCGGCCGTTTCCCGCCTGACGATGACGATGGCGGCGGCCAGCCGGGCGGGACCAGACTCGAAGGCGGCGGCGGCCCGGGAAATCGGGGCGGCCCGGGAAACAGTGGCGGCCCGGGAAACAGTGGCGGCCCGGGAAATCGGGGCGGGCCGGGGAACAGCGCTGGGCCGGGAAATCGGGGCGGACCGGGAAACAGTGGCGGCCCGGGAAACAGTGGCGGACCGGGAAACAGCGGCGGGCCGGGAAACAGTGGCGGGCCGGGGGACAGCGCCGGGCCGGGAAACAGCGCCGGGTTTATGCTCGGGACTGTGCACGCGGACGGCCCACCAGGTCCTGGGGGCGGCGACCGGACGGCATCGGACAACGGATTCGGGGCGCCAGAGAGCTGGCCCATGGAGTCCGCGTCCGCCGAGTCGTATCTGCCCGGCTCGCGTCTGCGGCTCCTGCTGGCGGTTCGCCAACCCCGTTGCGCGAATCCGGCCTGCTGCCAGCCAGGCCGACGCTGCGAGACGGACCACATCCGCCCCTTCGACCGGTCTCGCGCGGCCGGCGCTCAGACCGTGCTGTCGAACCTGCAGCCCCTGAACAAGGCTTGCCATCAACTGAAAACCCGCTGGGGCTGGCGCTATGCCCGTGACGTCGCCACGGGCGTGACCACAATCACCACGCCGCTGGGATTCGAGTACAGCGTTCAGCCCGGACGGCTCGGTTGAGCGCCGGGTCGTCCCAACGCTGGCCGCTGGCCAGCTAGTACGCTCGGCCGGTCCCCAGGCGAGGTCGGCCTGCCGGGTGCTTGGCCGCCTGACGACGCCGCGGCTTGGCCGCCTGACGACGCCGGCGGCTTGGCCGCTTGACTGGGGTCCGTCCAGCCGTTCAGTCAGCCGCAGGGCTAATCGTGCCCCGCTGGCAAAGGAGGAACTGCCATGGCGCTTGCGCCCCGTGAGGAAGTGCTGGCCAGGGTTCGCGCGGGTTTGATCTACAGCGAATCCGAGGCCGCCTTCCAAGCGCCGCTGAGGCGCGCCGACTTGATCTTCGAATACAACCGGACCCCGCCGAGCCAGACGGCGCGTCAGCGCGAGCTGATGGCGCTGATCTTCGGTTCGGTTGGGGCGCGCGCCGTCCTCAACCCCCCATTCAGCGCGGCCTTTGGAAGCAACGTCCACATCGGCGATGACTTCTACGGCAACGCCAACCTGACGTTCGTGGACGATGTCGAGATCAAGATCGGTGATGGCGTCATGGTCGCGCCCAATGTCACGCTCGCCACCACGGGCACCCGGTGCACCCGGCGCGGCGCGCGAAGGAGCGCGCGAGCGCCCGCCCTGGCTCAGGCGCGCCTCAGATGGCTTGTTCGCCCAGCAGAACGCCCGCTTGGGCGAAGGTGGCGCGGATGGCGGCGAACAACTCGCCGTAAGCCTTCTTCGCCCGGTTCACGCCGATCAGGCCAGCCGCCGCGCCGGTGGTGGCGGCGGCGATGGTGATGGCGGTGTTGCCGTACGGGTCTGAAGCGAAGTTGAGATTCACTTTCAGGTGCTGATTTGAGCTGCCCGCCAGTGCGCCGAAGGCGACTGTGCCGGCCTTCGAGCCGCGCTCGGCGGTGCCGGTGAAGGCATCGCTGTAGCTCAGGGAGAATCCCCTCTCGGCCAGCAATTGGTCAACAGTGGCGCGCGCCTTGGTGGGATCTCCGGAAACAAAAAAGGTCGAAGTCGGCATCGGGGGAAAATCCTCTCGGGACGTCCGGACCGGCTGCGCCGCGACGGCTGCGTCGATCCGGGGCTGGTCGGACGGCCACGAGCCTACACCCCGCCAGGTGTTAGAACTCCGCCCATCCGCCCCCCGCCCCGGGCTTCTGGGAACTCCGCTGAACCGGCTGCGCGTCGGCCGCCTGTCGCTGTGCTGGCACCGCCGTCCTGGCTGCGGCCTTGCCGACGGCGCGCGCGGCCTGCCGCGACCCGCAGGCGCGGCCGCGCCGCGCCTGCGCCTAGGAGCGTGGTGAATAACCACGCTCCGGCCGTGTTGACGCAGGGCAGCGGCACGCTGACCAGCGGAAACGCGGAGGGCAAACGCAGGTTTGGCCTAGGAATCCGGTTTCTTCACCGG
>JAITJZ010000161.1 GCA_031278655.1 Bifidobacteriaceae bacterium | reverse complement strand
CCAGCCGGCCAGCGCGTCGAGGGTGCCCTCGCCGCCGTCCGCCATCGGATAAAGCTCAATCAGGGCGTTTGGCCAGCCCGCGGCCAATCCGCGGGCGATCGCCTCGGCGGCCTGACGCGCCGCAGCCGAGCCCTTGAACGAATCCGGCGCCACGACAATTCGCATAGTCCTCACCACTCCCGCGCCCTGCCGCCCGCACCCAGACTCCCATTTGGGCTCGCCGCGTCCGCCGAACGCAGGGCGTCCCGATCGTCGGCCGCGCGGTCCGGCGCCGCCCGGACGGCCAGAGCGGCGGCCGCCACCAGCCCGTCCGGCGGCAATTCGGCCGGCACCTCGCGCGTCAACCGACCGCTCTTGGTCAGCACGTCCACCCACATCGCGTCAAGCTGTCCGCCGATGACGCCGGCGCCAACCGCCAGATCCTCCCCCCGCGCCGCCGCCGGCGGCGTAGAGCGAGGCCACCAAACGGCCGATGGCTGCGGTGTGATGCCAGTGCCCGGCCAACCGGACCGGCGGCGTCAAGCTAAGCGTGAACATTCCCCCCAGCGTAAACCGCCCAGCGCGCCACCGGTCGGGGCCCTTCCCGCTTCTGGGCGAGGACGCCAACGCCGACGCGCTGGCTGAGGTCGCCGCCGCCGCGGCGGCAGGGCTGATCAACCCCCTTCAGCTGACCAGCCGTCAGCCCGCCTCTCGGTTCGGTCCGGTGATCGGACAAGGCGCCGCAGGGGCACAATGGACAGGGTGAGGCGCGCTTTGGTGGTCATGGCCCATCCCGACGACGTCGATTTTTGGGCGGCGGGGACCGTCGCGCTTTGGGTCCGCGACGGCTGGGAGGTCACTTACCTGGTCGTCACCAGCGGCGACGCCGGCGGCTTTGACCAGGCCGCGGCCCGCGGCGAAATGCCGGAACGCCGCCGCCAGGAGCAGCGCCGCGCCGCCGAGGCGCTCGGCGTCACCGACGTCCGCTTCCTCGAAGGCTTCCACGACGGCGCGGTGACGGTCACCGAAAACCTGGTGCGCGGCATCGTGCAAGCCATCCGGGAAGTCCAACCAACGCTGGTGCTGGCCCAAAGCCCGGAGCGGACCTGGCGCGACATCCGGCTCTCGCACCCCGACCACCTGGCCGTGGGCGAGGCGACGGCGCGGGCCGTCTACCCGTTCGCGCGCAACCCGTTCGCGTTCCCGGAGTTGGCGGCGGGCGGGCTGGAGGCGTTCGAGGTCCGCGAGTTGTGGTTGGCGGGCGACCCGGCGCCGGATCACGCCGTGGACGTGACCTCTGTCTGGGACCAGCGGCGGGCCGCCCTGCTGGCGCACGCCTCGCAGCATCCCGACCCGGGCGGCGCCGCCCGGCGCGCCGAACGCGAAGCCGAAGCCGTCGCCGCCGGCTTCGGGCTCGGCCCCGGCGCCCTGGCCGAGGAATTCAAGCGCGTCCTGATCCCGGACTAATCAGGGGCTCAAGGCCGCAAGGACCCTTGGCCGACAGAGAAAAACTGTCCCAAAAACACAACATGCTGTGGCAGGGGCTTGCATTCACCCCAATATGCAGTAGTGTTCCCCTTATGCCGTTGACCCGCGCAGGCGGGCCGCACCAACCGCCCACAGCCGGGCGGAACAGCCACAAGGAGAACACGAACATGACCATTCAGGCCGCCGATGCCGCCCACACCGCCACAATCTCGGCCGTCACCAAACGAGACGGACGGGTGGTGCCCTTCGAGATCGACCGCATCGCCCGGGCGATAGCCAAAGCCGGCGCCGCCACCGGCGAGTTCGACGCCGCCGAGGCGCTCCTGCTGGCGCGGTTCGTGACCCGCAAACTCGACGGCGCGCCGCAGGTCGAACAAATCCAGGACTGCGTCGAGCAGACCCTGATGAACGCCGGCTACATGGCGACGGCGCGGGCATACATCGTCTACCGCGAGCAGCATTCGCGCTTGCGCGAGGACGCGCGCGTGGTCGTGGACGTGGAAAGCTCCATCAACGAGTACCTCGACCGGTCGGATTGGCGGGTCAACGCCAACGCCAACCAGGGTTACTCGCTGGGCGGCCTGATCCTGAACACGTCCGGTAAGGTCATCGCCAACTACTGGCTGTCGCACGTCTACGCTCCGGAGATCGGCCGCGCCCACCGCGAGGGCGACCTCCACATCCACGACCTCGACATGCTCTCCGGCTACTGCGCCGGCTGGTCGCTGCGGACGCTGCTGGCCGAGGGCCTGAACGGAGTGCCCGGGAAGATCGACGCCGGCCCGCCCAAGCACTTCTCCTCAGCGATCGGGCAGATCGTCAACTTCCTCGGCACCTTGCAGAACGAATGGGCCGGCGCCCAAGCCTTCAGCTCCTTCGACACCTACATGGCCCCCTATGTGCGGGTCGACCAGATGACCTACGAGCAGGTCCTGCAAGGCGTGCAGGAGTTGGTCTACAACCTCAACGTGCCGTCACGCTGGGGCACGCAGACGCCCTTCACCAACCTGACCTTCGACTGGACCTGCCCGGAGGACCTGCGCGACGACCGCCCGGTGATCGCCGGCGTGCCCCAGGACTTCACCTACGGCGAGCTGCAGTCAGAGATGGAGATGATCAACCGCGCCTACATCGAGGTCATGACCAGGGGCGACGCCAAAGGACGGGTCTTCACCTTCCCCATCCCGACCTACAACATCACCGAAGACTTCCCCTGGGAGTCGGAGAACGCCGAGCGGCTGTTCACCATGACCGCCAAATACGGCCTGCCCTACTTCCAGAACTTCATCAACTCGGAGTTGAAGCCCAACCAAATCCGCTCCATGTGCTGCCGCCTTCAACTCGACCTGCGCGAGCTGCTCAAGCGCGGCAACGGCTTGTTCGGCTCGGCCGAGCAGACCGGCTCGCTGGGCGTGGTCACCATCAACTGCGCCCGCCTCGGCTACCTGCACGCCGGTGACGAGGCCGGGCTGCTGCGCGCCCTCGACCGCCTGCTGGAGTTGTCCCGCGACAGCCTCGAAGTCAAGCGCAAAGTCATCCAGCGGCTGATCGACCAGGGCCTTTTCCCCTACACCAAGCGTTACCTGGGCACGCTCAGGAACCATTTCTCGACCATCGGCGTCAACGGCCTGAATGAGATGGCGCGCAACTTCTACGCCACCGCCGCCCCCGGCGTCGACAGCGACATCACCTCGCCCGAGGGTCGGTCGCTGGCGATCCGGGTCCTGGACCACGTCCGCGCCCGCATGGTCGAGTTCCAGGAGACCACCACCCACCTGTACAACCTGGAGGCCACCCCGGCCGAGGGCACCACCTACCGCTTCGCCAAGGAGGACCGCCGCCGCTACCCGGACATCATCCAGGCCGGCACGCCGGACCACCCGTATTACACGAACTCGTCGCAGTTGCCGGTCGGCTTCACCGACGACCCGTTCGAGGCTTTGGAGCTTCAGGACGAGCTTCAACGCAAGTACACCGGCGGCACGGTCCTGCACCTGTACATGGGCGAGGCGATCTCTTCAGCCGCCGCCTGCCGCGAACTGGTCCGCCGCGCGCTCAGCCGCTTCTCGCTGCCGTACATCACCATCACGCCGACGTTCTCGATCTGCCCGCAGCACGGTTACCTGGACGGCGAGCAGCCGACCTGCCCGCGTTGCGCCGAGGAGCGCCCCGCCGCCGAACCGACCGTCTGCGAGGTCTGGACCCGCGTGATGGGTTATCACCGCCCGGTTTCCAGCTTCAACGTCGGCAAGCAGGGCGAGCACCACGAGCGCGTCCACTTCGCCGAGCCCGCCTTGGTATGACCGCCGCCGCTCCCGCCGCCGCCGTTTCGGACCGGGGCCAGTCTTTGCCCGATGCCGTCGCGGCGGTTCGGCCCGCCGGCGCCGGTCCCGCTTCGGTTGCGGCTTCGGTTGCGGCTTCGGCTTCGGTTCCGGGCGCGGCCGGCGCTTCGGGCGCGTCAGGCGGGGCTTCGTCCGATGCCGTCGCGGCGGCCCGGCGCACGAGCCTCAGCTTGATGCCTGGCCGGGCGGGCGGCGACGGGCCGGCGGGCGGGGCCCGGCCACTCGTCATCGGCGGCCTGGCGAAGCTGTCCACCTGCGACTGGCCGGGCAAACTGGCGGCGACGGTGTTTCTGCAGGGCTGCCCCTGGAACTGCCTCTACTGCCACAACCCGGACCTGATCGATCCGCGCGCGCCCGGGAGCATGACCTGGCAGGACGTCCTGGCGTTCCTGCGGGGGCGCGTCGGGCTGCTGGAGGCGGTTGTCTTCAGCGGCGGCGAGGCCACCCGGCAGGATTTGGCGCCAGCCATCGCGCAGGTCCGTGACCTGGGCTTTCAGGTTGGCCTGCACACTTCGGGGGCGTATCCCCGGCGGTTGGCGGCGCTGCTCGGGCTGGTCGATTGGGTGGGGTTCGACGTCAAGGCATTGCCGCAGAATCTGGCGGCCGTGACCGGGGTCGAGGCGGCCGCGGCCGCCATGGCCGAGTCGCTGCGCCTGCTCTTGGAATCAGGCGTCGACTATCAGGTGCGCACCACCTGGGGGCCGGGCGTGCCGACTGTGGCCACCGAGGCCGAGGCCGAGGCGGTGCTGGCCTGGGCGCGCGCCCAGGGCGCTGCCGATCCGGTCCTCCAAAAGGTCCGCCCCGACGGGGCCCGCCCCGATTTCTTGGCCGCCCGCGCCGCCGCCCTGCGCTGACCGCCCGCGGGCTTCGCCGCCCGCGGGGCTCAGCCCGGGTTCACAGCTCCGGGTTCACAGCTCCGGGTTCTTGGGTTGGTCGCCCGGATCTTCCGGATCGACCACATCGGTGGGATCCGGCCCAGGCGTCTCGCCTCCTGGGTCTTCTGGATCCCCGCTCGGGTCGGGATCGCCGCCGGGGTCCTCGGACGGATCGGCGCTGGCCGAAGGCGATTCTGACGGAGTCGCATCGGCGCTGACCGGCGGCGGGGTCGGTGATTCCTGGCCGGTCGGGCTCGGCTCGGGCGGCGAGTTGGCCGGCGGCGGGGTCGGGTCTGGCGTCGGATCCACGGCGGGCCTCTCGTTCACAAAGGTGGTCCTCCGCCCCGACTCCCGGCCGGTCAACTCGTCCGAGATCGGCTTGCCCAGCAGCAGCTCGACCGCCGTCACCACCCCCATGATCAGCAGGAACACCACCAGTCCCACCGCCACGAGGGCTTTGACCAGCCCGTGCCGGGCGATCATGCCCCTCAACCAGTTCGGCTCGCCCGCGAGTTCCGCCCCGTCCGGCGCCGCCGGCAAGTCCGCCTCGGCGTCCGCCGTCACCGCCGCCGCCGCCGTCACCGCCGTCACCGCCGTCACCGCCGTCGGCGTTTCGCCGGTTTCGCCCGTTTCGCCGGTTTCGCCGGTTTCGCCGGTTTCGCCGGTTTCGCCGGTTTCGCCCGTTTCGCCCGCTTGGTCCGCTTGTCCCGCTTGTCCCGCTTGTCCCGCTTGTCCCGCTTGTCCCGCTTGTCCCGCTTGGTCCGCTTCGCCCTCCGCGCCGCCTTGACCGCCGGCGCCGCTTTGGGCCAGACCGGCCTCTGCCTGGGCCTCCGCCCGGACTTCTCCCGGCGCCTGGCCGACCGCTTCCTCGCTGGCGGCTGCGCTGGAAGCCGGGGGCACGGCATCGGCGGCCTGGCCTTCTTGGCCTTCTTGGCCTTCTTGGGCGGTCGGCTCGTCGGCGGCGCCGGGCTGCGCTGGGAGCACGGCGGTGACGGCCTGCTGAGCCAACGTCTTGACCGCCCGGTGGGTGCGGTCGAGCGACCGGCTGTAGAGGAAATTCCCGACCACCGTGATGACCGAGGCCAGAGCCGCGCCCAGAATGGTGCCGGTCACCCCCAGGTAGGACAGGGCGATGGTCGAGGTCACCGCCGCGAGAGCGCTGGCCAGCACCTGAATGACGGAAATCCCGCCGCCGGTCTTCTTGCCGTCTCCCACGCTGACACCGTAGCGCAAATCCGGCGTCCGACTAAGGCATCATTGACGGGTGCCGACTCGCGGATCGTCTTCAGGCCCGCCCGCCACGCGCAGCGCCTATCCGCTGCTGGTGGGTTTGTTCACGGCTTTGCTGGTGATCTCGAACGTGTCCGCCGTCAAATTGATCGGCCTGGGAAGCGTCGAATTGTTCGGCGCCCGCTTCGACGTCACCGTCGACGGCGGCGTCTTCCTGTTCCCGCTGACCTATGTGCTCGGGGACGTGCTGGCCGAGGTCTTCGGCTTCCGGGCCGCCCGCAAGGCGATCCTGATCGGATTCGTCTGCGCCGCCCTGGCCGTCTTGTCGTTCTGGTTGGTACAGATTTCGCCGGCAGCGGTCGGTTGGCCCGGCCAGGGCGCGTACCAGGAGATTCTTGGGTTCGTGCCGCGCGTGGTCGGCGCTTCGCTGGCCGGTTACCTGATCGGCCAGTTGCTCAACGCCGCCACGCTGACGGCCATGAAGCGCCGCTCGCGGCGACGCGCGGCCGGGCAGCCGTTGTGGATTCGCCTGCTCGGCTCGACGGCCGTGGGCGAGTTGGCCGACACAGCCGTGTTCTGCGTCATCGCCTTTTACGGCGTCATCACCGGGACGCAGTTCCTGGGCTACGCCGTGCTCGGCTACCTCTACAAGTGCCTGGTCGAGGCGGCCCTGCTGCCGATCACCTACCGGGTGGTGGCGGCCGTCAGGCGCCACGAGGCGCGCGTCGGCGTGGGTGGCGTGGGTGGCGTGGGTGGTGCGGGCGGTGTAGCCGAGCCGGGTGGGGCGGCCGAGCCGGGTGGGGCGGCCGCGGCCAAAATCGACCGATGACGCCGCCGCGGTCCGGCTTCCCACGCTCTCGCGGCGGGTGGACCTTCGTTGGACGGCCTTGGCCGTCGGCGTCGCCCTGACAGCCGGCGCCGACGCGCCGGCCTGGTTCAGTTCGCGTCCGGCGGGGTGGCTTAGCCGGGCGTGTTCGCGTTGTGGGCGGCCGGGGTCGCGGTCATCCGGGCCGCCCGCGACGGCCAGATCTCAGACGTGGCGGAGCCCTCCCGGACGGAAGCGTCCGCCCGGGGCGGCGGCCCGAGGGGATTATCGCCGGGGACGATGCCGCCCGGCCCAGCAGATCGTCTCGCCCCACAAGATCGTCAGTCCGCCGTCGCTGCCGGTCACTGTCGCTGCCGGTCACTGTCGCTGCCGGTCACTGTCGCTGCCGGTCACTGTCGCTGGCCGCCCTGTCGCTGACGCTCACTGTCGCTGACGGTCGTTGGTGTTGCCGGGTCGTTGACGGCGCGTGTCCGCAGGTCCGGGCCCCGGACCGGGACAAACGGCTCAGCCTTTATCCTTTGAGGACGCCTGGGTCGGCCGGGTCGATGACCTCGACTATCCGGTTGAGGTCGGCCACCGAGGCGAACTCGATGGTGATCCTGCCCTTGAGTTTGCCGAGGCTGACGGTCACCTTGGTGTCGAACCGATCCGCCAAGCGGTCTTGAAGTTCGTCAAGCGCCTGGCGATGCGTGCCGGGCTTGGCCGAGGCAGACCTCGTCTTGAGGGCTTTGGGCGCCTCGCCGAGCGACACCATCTCCTCGGTCGAGCGCACCGACAGCCCCTCGGCCACGATCTTCTGCGCCGTGCGCTCCATCGCGGCGGCGTCCTCCAGGGCCAGGAGCGCGCGGGCGTGCCCGGCCGAGATGACGCCGGCGGCGAGTCGGCGCTGGACCAGAGGCGGGAGCTTGAGCAAGCGCAATGTGTTCGAGATTTGAGGACGCGACCGAGCGATCCTGAGCGACAGCTCCTCCTGCGTGCATGAGAAGTCGTCGAGCAGTTGCCTGTAGGCGGCCGCCTCCTCGAGCGGGTTCAACTGCGCGCGGTGGAGATTCTCCAGGAGGGCGTCGCGCAGCAAGTCCGAGTCCTCGGTCTCCCGGACTATGGCCGGCACTTCTGACAGGCCCGCCAGGCGGCTGGCGCGCCACCGCCGCTCCCCCATCACCAACTCGTACTGGGCTTCGGCCGTTGACGCGGCGCCGCCGGCCGCCGCCCCGGCGGCCGGGCCGCCGGCTTGGCCCGAGTCTGTTCGCGGTCGCACCACCACCGGCTGAAGCAGCCCGACCTCCTTGATCGATTCGGCCAGCTCCCTCAGCGAGTCCTCGTCGAAGACCTCGCGCGGCTGGCGCGGGTTGGGCGTCACCGCGTCGATGGCCACCATTGTGAACTCGGCGCCCGGCACGGGCACCAGCTCCGTCTCCGCTCTCGCCGCACTCGCCGCGTCCTCAGCGGAACCCGTGCCCCGGGCGGCATCGACGGCATCGGCGGTCGTGGCTGTCCCGGCCTCCCCGGCCTCCCCGGCGGCGTGGGCGGTCGCTGCGGGCCGGGCGAGCCGAGCGCCGCGCGCGCCCGATCCGGCGACCGACCGCGCCTGACCCCCGGGCGTGCTGGGACCGCCGGGCGTCGAGCGGTCGCCCGGCGCCCCGGCCGCTGCCCCTGATGCGCCCCCGGCCGGGCCGCCCTCGCCCGCCAAACCGGTGCCGAACAACAAGTCGACGGGTCGGCGGACGGTGTTGGCCCCGCCGAGGCCGCTTTGGCCGCCGCCCGCTTTGCCCTTGCCTGGGGCGGGCGGGATCAGCGCCCCCAAGCCCTTGCCCAATCCGGTCCTGCGCTCAGCCATTTCTGCCTCCAGCTCGCTCTGCCAATTCCAACGCCGCCTCTCGATACGCCAGCGCCCCGGTCGAGTTCGGGTCATAGGCGATGACGGTCTGCCCAAACCCGGGCGCTTCGGCGATCCGCACCGAACGCGGAATGGTCGCCTCCATGACCTCGTCGGGGAAGTGGCCCTTGACCTCCCTGACCACGTCGCGGGCCAGGTTGGTGCGCCCGTCATACATGGTCAGAAGGATCGCGGACACCGCCAACTCAGGGTTCAGCGACTCCCGCACCAACCCGATGGTCCGCAGCAACTGCGACAGTCCCTCCAGCGCGTAGTACTCGCATTGGATCGGGATCAGGACTTCTTTGGCCGCCACGAAGGCGTTGAGGGTGAGCAGGCCGAGCGACGGCGGGCAGTCCACGATCACGTAGTCGAGCGGCGCCTGCCCCGTCCGGCGCAAGTGCCGGCGCAGGTCCCCGACGGCCTCGTGAAGCCTGTGCTCGCGCTTCGGCTCGTTCACCAACTCGATCTCCGAGCCCGAGAGGTCGATCGTGGCGGGGACGCACCAGAGATTGTCCTGGTCGGGGCTGGCGACGATGGCGTCCGCCAGCGGCCTGCCGCCGAGCAGCACTTCGTAGATTGACGGCCGATCCGCCGGATGATCCACGCCCAGCGCGGTCGAGGCGTTGCCCTGGGGATCAACGTCCACCACCAGCACCCGCTGCCCGCCCAGGGCGAGCGCAGCGGCCAGGTTGACCGCTGTCGATGTCTTCCCGACCCCGCCCTTTTGGTTGGCGACCGCTATGACGCGGGTCGAAGGCGGGCGGGGGAACACCTTCTCGGCCAGCCGCGACCGGCGCGCGGCGTCGATCGCCGCCTGGTCGCCAAGCGGCGTGTCGGTCATTGTTCGCCCCAGCGTTTCACGTGAAACATCGCTGGCGGTTGGTTCTCGAAAAGACACCCCACAAGTATGACGGGTGCCTCTGACAACATCCGCGCGCGAACCGCAGAGCCGTGTCGGCGGCGGCTTGCCGGCGCCTTCAAGCCGCTCTCAAGCCCAGCTCCGCGTCGTCGCGAGCGGAGCCCACATGCTGCAGATCAGGGGGCCGGCCGCGTGGCTTGGACCACACGAGCTGGACCGCGCGGGACCCGGATCCGGTCCTCACCGTGCGGACATGCGGGCTCACCACACCAGATTAGTGCCCCCATTTCGCCCCAAACCGCGACGTTTGCGCAGTTCAACGAGCCGCCTCCAACCCAAACCGGAAAACGTGAGCCAAGTCGGGACGGCAAGGCCGCTGACCAGGCCCGAGAGACACAGACACATCCACGCCGCGCAGCGCTAGGGCGGGGATCAGCGCGCTACCACGCGCCCGGGCACCGCCAAACTGCGGGACCACGACGCGGCGGCTGGCGCTGCCCGCCAACGCGGACCGAGTTCGTTGGCGATCTCGGCCCGTCTTGGTTCGTTTGGCCGTCAGGCCCCGGGGCGGAGTTGGTCCAACTGGCCCCGGTCCAAGCCGGTCGCGTCCGCCACCGCCCCCGGGTCAACGCCCATCGCCAACAACCGCCGCGCCACCGCCCGCGCTTCCTCCGCCCGGCCCTGCTCCAGGCCCCGCTCGAGCCCTTCCTCCAGGCCGCGCCGGTGGGCGTGGGACACCTCGGCCGCGCGGGTCGCCCTCGCCTTCTCCAACACGTCGGCCATCTCCCGCTCCTTCCTGTCGAGGTTGGCGTACTCAATCATCGTAGCCGCCTCCGCCAGATAAGCGGCCGACCCCTCAGGGGCGACCCCGGTCAACAAGAACTCCCGCCACGCGCCCTGGCGCGCGCTCAACCCGCCGGTCTTCGTCAAGTCCAAGTACCCCACCCGCACCAACTCCGGGACCATCGCCTCCCCCAACACCGGGTCGTAAAGCCGATACACCCGCAACGCCGCCGGCCCCTCCCGGAACTCCTCCCCCAAGATGTTCAACCCGAACACCGCCCGCAACGACGAGTACCGCCAATCAAGGCCGCCCCCCGAGTCCGCCCGCGACTGCCCATAACGCGACGCGAACCGGTCGAACAAGTAATACAACGACCGAGCCTCAAAATGACCACTCAACCGCAACTGCAACTCCACCACCACGTCCGCGCCCCCCACCGCCACCGTCACATCCCTGAACGTCTGGGCCAACCGCGCCAACTTGCCGCCGCGCGCCCGCACGTCCAACGCCCGGATCGAATACGGGTTGTCGATCCTGATCTCGTCCAACCCCGCCTCGATCCCGAAGAAATCAGCGATGAACCCCTGAGTCACCCTCTTATGGTCATCAGACGCCAACAACTTCTTGAACGCCAAATCACTCGTCGGCATCAACCGCCCAACACCACCAGACACAACAAAACCCCTCTCGCCGGAACACAAGACCAAGGAACACCAACCAACCTAAACCCAAGCTCTGACAGTCACCGGGCGGCGCTCTGACCTGGGCAGACGCCCGCCAGGGGGCCGGAACGCGGGGCCCGGCGGCCGGTCACGGAGCGCGCAGGGCGCGGACCACGTAGGTCGGATCGATTCCGGGCAGGGGCGCGAGCTCGAGGACTTCGGGCGCGGCCAGTCCGCGCGCGATCATCTGCGGCGCGCATCCAGCCAGCTCGTC
>JAITJZ010000107.1 GCA_031278655.1 Bifidobacteriaceae bacterium | reverse complement strand
CGCTTTCAGCGCATGCGTCTGCCAGACATTCCGCCCGGTCACCACCGCCGCCTTCTCAATCAACGACCAAGCGTCCGATCCAGCCATCATCTTGGGTCCCTCCCGCGCCCGCGCCCCAGTCAACTCCGCGCGCCTGAACTGGGACTATGTGTCGCCCTGCCGGCGCCGCCGGCTCCTGCCCCGCAAGTAACCCCGGTCACTTTCACCGCCGCCCATCTTGACCGGACTTACGTGCCCCAACACCCCGCCCGTCCCCGCGCCCCAGTCAACTCCGCGCGCGGGGGTGGCGCAGGGATGGCCGGGGGTGGCCGGGGGTGGCCGGGGGTGGCCGGGGGTGGCCGGGGGTGGCCGGGGGTGGTAAGACTGGTCCATGTCTTCGCTTCTGGCGGTCACGCCTGATGTGACCATCCGCTCGGTCGCGGTCTCCGAGTTGGACAACAACGTCTACTTGCTGACTTCGGCCGGCTCCGGCCGTCAGGTGTTGATCGACCCAGCCGATGATCCCGAGGCGATCACGCGGCTGTTCGACTCGGCGCGAGCCGACGGCCCAGAGCCGGCGGTCGGCCTGATCGTGGTCACTCACAGCCATTGGGATCACCTGCGCGCGTTGGCGCAGGTGGCAGGGTCAACCGGCGCGCCGGTGCTGGCGGGCGCGGCCGACGCGGCCGCGATCGAGCGTCAAACAGGCGTCCGGGTCGAGCGCGGTCTCGAAGACGGCGACCGCGTGGGGGTGCCTGGCCTGGGCCTGGGCGTGATCGGTCTGCGGGGGCACACCCCCGGCTCGATCGCGTTGGTCTATGAGGAGGCGGGTCAACCGACGCACATTTTCAGCGGCGACTCATTGTTCCCCGGCGGGGTCGGCAACACCGACCGCGACCCGGCCCGCTTCGGGCAATTGCTGGCCGATGTCACCGCCCGCGTGTTCAATCTCTACAACGACGACGCGATTGTGCACCCCGGCCACGGCGATCAGACCACATTGGGCGCGGAGCGCCCGGCCCTCGAAGAATGGCGCCAGCGCGGTTGGTGACCGCCCGCCCGCGGCCCCGAAAACGGCGCCGCAAATCCGCCCCTATATATACAGTGTCGGCGCCGGGCCGCAAGGCCGCCAAACCGCCGGGTGACGATGCCGCCGGGAGACGATGCCGCCGGGAGACGATGCCGCCGGGAGACGATGCCGCCGGGTGACGATGCCGCCGGGAGACGATGCCGCCGGGCCGCTTTGTCACCAAGCGTCAGCCTGGGGGGCCGGGCCACCGGGCCCGGGGAAAAGCTCGTCCAGGCGAGCCAAAACGTCACTGTCAAGTTCGATCTCGGCCGCCCTGACGGCATCGGACACCTGGTCCGGCGTGCGCGGCCCGATGATCGGCGCCGTCACCGCCGGGTTGGCCAACGTCCAGGCGAGCGCGACGTTGGCGGGGGTCTCGCCGACCTCGGCGCAAAGCCGGTGGTAGCGCTCGAGGCGCTCCCGGGCGGCCGCGTCCAGATGCCCGCCCGACTCGCGCGAGCGCTCGCCGCCGCGCCCGTCCAGGGCGTGCCCCCCGAGCAGGCCGCTGGCCAGCGGCGACCAAAGGATCACGCCCATGCCCATCTCCTCGCAGGCGGGCAGCACTTCTAGTTCTGGGAGCCGGAAGGCCAGCGAGTACTTGTGCTGCTCGGACACGAAGCCAAGGAAACCGCGCTTGTCCGCGGCGGCCCGCGCCCAGCAAAGATGGCGCGCCCCGAAATTCGACGAGCCGACGTAAACGGTCTTCCCCGAGGAAACCAGGTCTTCGTAAGCGCCGAACAGTTCCTCCCAGGGCGCGTGGTACTCGACGTGGTGCTGCTGATACAACTCGACGTGGTCCGTGCCCAAGCGGCGCAGCGTGCCGTCGATGTGCCGTTTGATCTTGTAGGCGCTGGTGCCGCGCTCGGCGTTGAGTCCCTCGAAGGGGTTGTCCACCGCCTCGTAGACCTTGGAGCAAATGATGACCGACTCGCGCCGCCCGCCCCCGAGAGCGAACCAGGCGCCGATGATCTCCTCGGCCCAGCCGTGATGGCCGCGCCCGGCCCATTTGCCATAGGAGTCGGCGGTGTCGAAGACGGTGATGCCGTGCTCCAGCGCCGCGTCCATGATCTCGAAGGCTTGCTCCGGCTCGGTCGACCAGCCGAAGTTGAAGGTGCCAAGGACCAGCCGGGACACTTTGAGGCCGGTCCGGCCGAGGTAGGTGTGGCGCATGGCTGCGGCCGCGTCCTTTCTGTTGATTATTGGTCGATGATCGGCAGTTGTCTGACCAAGTCCATGGCCTTGGCCTGGGCGACGGCGTCTTCGACGGTGTAGGTGGGGTCCGTGCCGGACAGGACGGCGGCGGCGAAGTCCTCGAATTCCAGCTGGAACTGGTCGACGGTGTCGAAGTGATGCGCCTGATCGCCTGTCCGCAGATTGTGTTCCAGGACCGTGGTCTCGCCCGGGGTGCCTTGGTCGGGGACGAACGGATTGTTGGTCTCGAGGATCGCTTCGGAGCCGATCACCTGCAGGTTGGCGCCGTTGCCCGTGTCGTAGGACCAGCTGATCTGGGCCCGCTTGTTCTCAGCGAACAGAAGGTTGGCGATGCCGCCGACGTTGATTCCCAGCGCCCGGTCCCGCACCTGCCAACCGCTCGCGGCCACGGGTTCGCCCAGGACCATCCGGGCCGCGGCCACCACGTAGCAGCCCATGTCCATGAAGGCGCCGGCGCCGGGCCCATCGGTGATGCGAATGTCGGTCGGGGGGACGGCATCGAGCATGTTGAAAAGGAAGTAGGTCCTGGCTTCGCGGACGTCGCCGAGGCTCCCGTCCTCGATCCGCTGGCGGATGTAGCGGTTCTGGGGATGGAAGCGGAACATGAATCCTTCCATGACCTGCAGCCCGGTCTGGCGTGATTTGCGGGCCACGGCTTCGGCTTCCGCCGGGGTGACGGACATGGGTTTGTCGGAGAGCACCGGCTTGCCCGCGTCCAGCGCCTTGAGTATCCATTCCAGGTGCAGGGTGTTTGGCAGCGACACGTAGATGGCGTCGACTTCGGGGGAGACGATGACGTCATCCAACGGGACGGCGCCGCCCACCACGCCGAACTGCTCGGCCACGGGCGCGCGACCGGCCGGGTCGCGCGTGCCCAGGAGTTGCGCCCGGGCGTTCTTGGTCTTGGTCAGGGCGGGCAGGACTTTGTCCCGGGCGATCCCGGAGGCGCCGAGGATGCCGATGCGAAGGACCTCTTGGCCCGCCCGCGGGTCGATTTCTGGGCTCATATCCGGCCTCCTAATTGCTTGAGAGTTGCCAATGACGGGATGACCTCGTCGATTGTGACTGCGTGCGCGCCCGCTTTGGCGGCGAAGGCGGCCGCCTCGGCCAGCGGCCGTCCGGCCGCGACCGCCACAGCCAGGGCCCCGGTGAAGGCGTCGCCGGCGCCGGTGGTGTCTTGGACGTGGCTGACCGGCGCTGGTGGCACGGGGGTGGCCTGTCCGGCTTCGACCAGGAGCGCGCCCTCGGCGCCCAGGGTCAGGATGACCGCGCCCATGGTGCGGCTGGCCAGGTCGAGGCCGATTCCGCGTGGGTCGGCGGCTTGGTCGGGGTCGAGCCCGGCCAGGATGGCCGCCTCGGAGCGGTTGGGTGTGATGATGTCGATCAGGGGCCAGGCCTCGTCCGGCAATGGTTGCGCCGGCGCCGGGTTGAGCAGGGTCTTTGTGCCCGCCTCGCGGGCGGTTTTGAGGGCCTCGATGGCTGTGGCCAGAGGGATCTCGAGGGACACGACCATGACATCGGCGGCGGCGATCTGGGGCGCGAAGCCGCGCACGTGTTCGGGGCTGAGGTGGTTGAGCGCCCCCGGCACAATGATGATGCGGTTCTCGCCGGAAGGTTCGACCATTATGAGCGCGACCATGGTCTGCGCTGACGTTATTGTGACCACGCCGCTGGCGTCGACGCCTTCGCCTTGCCACAACGCCAGCGCCTCCTCGCCGAAGGCGTCCGGCCCGACGGCTGTCAGGAAGGTGGTCTCAGCGCCGAGGCGGGCGGCCGCGACCGCCTGGTTGGAGCCTTTGCCGCCGGGTCCTTGGCTGAACCCGGTCCCGATCAGTGTCTCGCCGGCGAATGGTTGCCGGGGCGTGCGCACGGTCAGCCCGGCGCCGTAACTGCCGACGACTGCGACTCTCATCGCGCCCGCTACTCGGCGCCGACGCCCGAGCCGGGCACGAAGCTCGGCCAGACGCCCTTGGTCAGCAGATAGCAGCCGTAAGGCCGAGCCTCGCCGGTCGAAATCACGAGCGAGGCTGACTCGGCTTCGGCGTAGAAGGCGAACCGCTCCAGCCACCGGATTTGGAGCGGGCGGCCATCGGCGGCCTCGGCCGCCGCCACCACTTCGGCTGTCACCGGCGGGCGTTCGGCTTCGCCGACCGCCTCCATGGCCGCCAGCGGTGACTCGACAAATGTGTCCAGGGGGAACAGGGAGCAGATCGCGGCGACCGCCGTTGGCGCGTCGACTCCGGCCAGGTGGACCACCGGGGCGCCGGCGCTGTAAGGCGGGTAGTTGCGGTCGACCACGGCGAGGGTTTGGCCGTGGCCCATCTTGGCCAAGGCGTGCAAGAGGTCGGGGGTGATGATCGGATCGATGCCCTTTAGCATTGGCCCTCCTTGGCGCTGCTCAGCACGGGTGAATCAGCATGCGTGAATCGGCTCATCTTAGACCGGCATGTTGGGTCTTGACACCTTTGGACAGCCGGAATAACTTTGCTGGTAGCAACTAATGTAAACGTTAACGTACGTTGCGTCAACACACCCGGCGACGAGGCAAGGGCGGCATTTTGAGCACATTGAGGCAGGTTCACCTGGACTTTCACAACTCCGAGGCGATCGGGGTCATAGGCGACCGGTTCGACCCGGACGAGTTCGCGGACACCATGGTCAAGGCGCGCGTCAATTCTGTGAACATCTTTGCCAAGTGCCTGCACGGATTCTCCTATTACCCCACGGCGGTCGGCACCACCCACCCCGGGCTGAGCTTCGATCTGCTGGGCGAACAAATCAAAGCCTTGCACGCCAGGGACATCAAAGCGGTGGCCTATGTGTCCGTCCTGTGGGACGACCTGACCGCCAAGAACCACCCCGAATGGGTCGCCGTCGACCAAGAGGGCAGGCTCCTGGCGCGCCCGGCCCTGTCCGGCGAATCCGTCCTCGAGCACGGCGGGGTCGGCTGGAGCGTCCTCGACCTGGCCAGCGACTACCCGGAGCAGGTGCTCGCCCAAGTCGATGAGATCGCGGCCGGACACCGACCCGACGGCTTCTGGTTCGACATCGTGCCCGTGCTGCCCAACTATTCCCCAGCGGGCGTGGCCCGGATGCGGGCGGCGGGCGTCGACGTCTCCGACGCGCTGGCTGTGCGCGGCCACTACCTGCAAGTGCGTGACCGATTCATCGAGCGGACGGCGGCCAAGATCCGCCACCATCTGCCCAACGCCTCGATCGTTTTCAACCAGACCACGGACGCCTGGCTGGGCCGGACCGTGCCGGCGCAGAACCAGATCGACGTCGAGTCGTTGCCGACAGACGGCGCCTGGGGGTACCTGCATTATCCGGTGGTCGCCCGCTACGCCCGCACCTTCGGGCCGCCGGTGGTCGGCATGACCGGCCGTTTCCACCGCTCGTGGAGCGACTTCGGCGGCATCAAGACCGTTGACCAGCTATCTTACGAGGTCGGCACCATCCTCTCGGCCGGAGGGGCGCCGTCGATCGGCGACCAACTCGATCCCTCCGGGCGGCTCGACCCGGCCGTTTACCAAACGATCGGTGCGGTCTTCGAGCGCACCTGGAGCCTTGACCCCTGGTTGGCCGGCTCCGAGCCGATTGTCGAGGCAGCCATCGTGGCCCAATGGGAGAAGATCGACGCCGACCCGGGACGGGACCTGCTGGCGCCGAGCCAGGGCGTTTACGGCGCCGCCCAGATTCTGTTGGAGCGGTCGGTGTTGTTTGACGTGGTCGACGCCGACCGCCTGGAACCGGGACACCACCGTCTGTTGGTGGTGCCCGATGACGTCCGCCTCAGTCAGGCGGGTCTGGCGGCTTTGGGCAGGTGCCGGGCCGCCGGGGCCAAGCTGTTGACCTGCGGCGCGGCCCTGCCGGCGTTGCCGTGCGCGCCGGCCACGGTCCTGGGGGCGACCCGCACCCGGCCGTCGTTCTTCCGGACCGGCGGCCTGGCGCCGGAGGCCACCGACCCGGACTTCGCCTACGCCTGCTACGGGACGGCATCGGTCATCGCCGCCGGGCAGGGCGCCACGGCCATCGGCGAGGTGGCGGAGGCCCGGTTCAACCGGTCCTGGAAACACTTCACCTCCCACACCTACGCGCCTGTCGGCGGCGAGGTGGCCGGGCCGCTGCTGGCCGTCAAGGACGGTTGGGCGCACCTGGCGATCCCGGCGCTGAGCGATTACATGCGTGAGGGCTACTGGCCAAATGCGGCCGTGGTTGGCGCTGTGCTGGAACGCCTGTTGCCAGACCAGGTGTTGAGCCACGACGGCCCGCCCTGGCTGGAGGCCACCGCCCACGAGTTGCCCGGCCCGGACGGGCCCAGGGCGACCGTCATCCATCTGACCGCCTTCCAACCGCGCCGCCTGACCCGCGGCGTTCCCCGGCTCGACAGCGCCGCCGCCATTGTCGGCTTCCCCATCAGGCTGCGCGCGGCGCGGCCGGTGACGCGGGCCTATTTCGCGGGCGACCAGGCGCCGGTCCGTTGGCAAACGCTGCCCGATGCCGTGGTCGAACTGTCGCCGGAGGCGATCCAGCCTCACACGTTGATCGTTTTGGAACACGGTCCGTCCGCGGCCCACGCCCCGGCCTGAGCCCGTCCGCAGGTTTGGGGCCGCCCGCGGTTTGGGCCCGGCGCGGACCTATTGCGGAACTTGGTCGATCTGACCGGCCGCGCCCAGCATGACGCGGTCGATCTGCTCCAGCTCCTCGGCCGTGAATTCCACATCCGCCGCCGCCACGGCTTCCTCGATCTCTGAGGGGACGCGGGCGCCAACTATGGCGCACGAGACCTGCGGCCCGCCGAGCGCCCAAGCCAGGGCCAGTTGCGCCAGCGACAGGCCCTTGGCCTCAGCCAGCTGGCGAAGCTCCGCCACCACTCTCAGGTTCGCCGCCAGGTGTTCCGGCGTCAGCAGCGGTTGGCCGAAGAACACGCGCGAGCGTCGCCAGTCGCTGCCGTCGAACTCCGTCTCGGCCGTGAACGTCCCGGTCAGCAGGCCGTGCGCCAACGGACCGTAGGCCATCACGCCGATGCCGAGTTCTTCCGCAGTGGCGAACATCTCACGTTCCCAGCGCCGGTCAAAGAGGTTGTAGCCAACTTGGTTGGCCACGATCGGGGCGTGCGCCGCCGCTTCGCGCAGCAGGTCGGAGGGGAAGTTCGAGACGCCCAAGTAGCGGGCCTTGCCGGCGCGGCGCAGGTCGATCATGGCGGACATCGTCTCGGCCATGGGCACATCCCGGTCCGGCCAGTGGATCAGGTAGAGGTCGATGTGGTCGGTGCCCAGGTCCTTCAGGCTCAACTCGACGTCCTTGATGACCTCGGCGTAGCGCCCCTGGCGGTGGGAGACATGGTCCCGCCGCGTGCCGACGCCGCCCTTGGTGACGATCTGGATCTCATCGCGCCGGCCTTTCAGCGCCCGGCCGAGGATTCGTTCGGCCAGGCCGGCGCCGTCCCAGCGGTCTTGCCCCTCCCTCAGGCCGTAGATTCGGGCCGAGTCAAACATTGTCACCCCGAGGTCGATGGCGCGGTGAACGGCTCTGGTCGCGTCCGCCTCATCGATGGGGCCGTAGGTTCCCCCGAACTCCCAAGAGCCGAAGGCCACGACAGACGTTTCAAGGTCTGAGGCGCCAACTCTGCGTGTTTGCATCTGGAACCCTCCCGGTAAGTCTTGGCGCGGCATCGGGCCATGACGGCTGGGTGCTCAGGCGCTGGTTGCGACCACCCTATACGAAAACGTTTACATCATCAATCCTTTTCAACCCCGGCTTTGCGTCCGTGGGCGCGCCCCACGAGCGGGCCCGGCGTGCTCAGGCCGAGCCTGATCGGCCCGCCGAACGCGCGCCCGAGTCGTTCCTGGCGCCAACTGCCGGCCGGGCGCGGTGCGGACGTTTTCACGGCCGGCTATTGGTGCTACTCTCGCTCCGGAGAGACCAGCACCCAACAGGAGACCCGATGGCAACGATCGTCGATGTCGCGGCCGCGGCCAGGGTCTCCACGGCGACCGTAACCCGCTACCTGCACACGCCGCAGATCGTCCGCCAGCAGACCGGGGAGCGCATCCGTCAGGCGATCGACGAACTCGGCTACAGGCCCAACCTGGTCGCGCGCGGATTGCGGCAACGCTCGTCCCGGCTGATCGGCCTGGTCATCCAGGACGTTGAAAACATGCACTTCACCGCCATCTGCCGGGGGGCCGAGGACGTCATGCGCGACGCCGGCTACTGCGCCGTGCTCTGCGACACCGACGATGACGTCACCCGGGAAGGGGAGTACCTGCAGATGCTGGCGGCGCAGACCGCGGCCGGGGTGATCCTGAACCCGGCCTCGGCCCAGGGGACGGACATCACCCCGGTCTCCCTCAGCGGCATCCCGGTTGTCTCCATCGAGATGGACCTGGACGCCGCCGACGACTCAGTCCACTGCGACAACGTCGAAGGGGCGCGGCTGGCCACCGCCCACCTGGCCGAGATGGGCGGCGCCCGGATCGCCTGCGTCACCGGCGAGTCGGACGTCCCCAGCGCCCAGGAACGCATGATCGGTTACTGTCAGGCGCTGGGCGAACTGGGGCGGCGGGTCGACCCCAGCCTGATCGCGCACACCAACTACCGCGAGGACGAGGCCGAGGCCGCGGTCAGCCGGATGCTGTCGCGCCCAAATCCCCCGGACGCGATCTTCCTGGCCGGCAACCGACTCGCCACCGGCGCCATGCGCGCGCTCAACAAAGCGCACGTCAAAGCGCCCGATGACGTCCTGCTGGCGGCCTTCGACGAGGTCCCCTGGTCCGATCTGCTGGCCACGCCCGTCACCACGATTGGGCAGCCGGCCTACGAGATCGGCCAGATGGCGGCAAAACTCCTGCTCGAGCGCATCAACGGCTTCAACGGCCCGGCCCGGCGCATCGTCCTGCCGCCCAACCTGACCCCCCGCGCCAGCTCCGCCCGCCGCGGGGCGTCATCGTCCTGACATGCCCATCAACCCGGCCAGCAGCCAGCGCCGGGCGAAGATGTACATGAGCAGAAGCGGGAACGCGGACAAGAGCACGGCGGCGAACAACGATGGGTAGTCGACGTCGTAAGCGCCGATGAACTTGTACAACCCGACCGTCATGACCGTCATCTCCTTGCTGTGCGTGAAGATCAGCGGGAACAGGAACGAGTTCCAGGCGCCAAGGAAATGGAAGATCGACACCGTCGCTATGGGCGACTTCGACAGGGGCAACGCCAACCTCAAGAAGCGCTGAGTGACGGTGGCGCCGTCCACAATCATGGCGTCATACAACTCGTTGACTATGCTGCGCATGCCGGAGCTGACGATCAGCACCGTCATGGGGATGCCGAAGGCGGCCTGCGGCAACACGATTGCCCAAACCGAGTCGTAGAGGCCGAGCGACCTGATGATCCAGAACAGCGGAATCAGGACCGTCTGGGAGGGGATCGCCAGCCCCAGCAGGATGATCCGGAACACACGCCTGGTGGCTTGGCTCTTGCCGCGCACCACCGCGTAGGTGGCCGGCAGCGACAGCAGCAGATTCAAACCCACCGTCATCAGGGCGATCCCCATGGTTGTAGCCATGTAAAGCGGGAACTCGCCGGTGATGATGTTGCCGTAATTGCCGGCGGTGAGGTCTTCAGGCCAAGACAGCGGGCCGCCCTTGCGGAAGCTTTGGGCGGTGGCGATGGATCCGATGACGACAACGTAGACAGGGATGAGGGTGAACAGCAGCCACAACGGCGTCAGGACGCCGGCCACCACGTTCGGTTTTTGCTTCATCACAGGCCCTCCAAGTCTGACTCCATCTTGTCGAAGCCCGAATACTTGGCGAACAGCACGGCGATGCCGCCCGCGGCCAAGATCAGCAGGACGGCGATGACCGCCCCCTCACCCAGGTGATAGTCGCGGAAAGCCGAGTAGTACATCAGCAACGGCGTGGTCAGCGTCTTGCGCGCGGGGCCGCCCTCGGTCACGATCATGATCGTCTCGAAGCCGGTCAGACCGCCGACAACCATGAAGATGAGAGCCATCACAATGGTGGCCCGCAGTTGTGGCAACGTGACCATGAAGAACTGGCGGAAGCGGCCCGCGCCGTCGATGGCGGCGGCATCGTAAAGGGTCTGGGGGATGCCTTTGGCGGCCCCTTGGAAGACCAGTCCGAAGAATGGCGCCGAACCCCACGCGCCGATCGCCAACAGCGTGGCGATCGCCCCCTCCATACTGCCGAGCACGTTGCCGTTGCCGCCAAAGATGGCCGCGAACTGCCCCGGGATGCCGAAGTTGGCATCCATGATCTGACGCCAGACTATGGAGATGGCGACTCCGGACAGCACCAGTGGCAGGAAGAAGAACGTGCACAACACGGCCCGGTTCCTTTGCGGGCCAGCCGCCCACACCCCCAACAGCAGGCCGATCGGTAGCTGGACCAGGATCGAGCCGACCAGCAGCACCAACATGATCTTGACCGAACTGCCCAAGAAGGCGATGTGCGGCAGGTTGATCCAATTCTCCAGCCCGACGAACTTAGCCGGGCGCACCCCGTCCCAACTGGTGAAAGAGATGGCGACCACGACCAGAATGGGTGCCAGCGCGAACAGCGCGTAGATGACAACAGCGGGGATCGCCCACATCACGCTCGGGCCGAGCGCGGCCTGACGGCCGCGCCCGGCTTTGGCTTGTCGCCGAGCGCTGGTGAGCCTGGTCACCAGTTTGCTCATGGTCCCAGTGGGCCTCAGGCGTTGGGATCCATGGTCAAAGCGGCGGCGATGAACTCTTCAGGAGTGATCTCTCCGAGCAAGATGCGCTCCATCTCAGGCTCAACCGTCGAGCCCAGCGACGTCACGCCGACATCCCATGACTGCGTGAAGTAGTTGGCCTCTCCGATCATCTCGAGCAAGAACTGCGTGAACTCCGGAGTCTCCGATTCACTGGCGAAATCGGCCGCGTTCTTGTTCGTCGGAACCTGCCCGCCAGCGATGGCGTCCTTGATGAACTGATCGGTTGTCAGCTCTTTGGTGAATTCCTGGGCGAGGGACAGCTTCGCCTTGTTGGTGATGATGACAGAGCGCGTCGGGTTGCCGACAACGTTGGTCGGGTCGCCCTTGCCGCCGGTCACTGCCGGCATCTTGGTGAAGCCGAAGTTCTCTTTGACGTAATCCGGGTCAGCGGTCAGCATCGAGGTGTAGCCCCAGCTTCCCATCAGGTAGAACACGCCTTTGCCGGTCGTCATCAGCGGCTCGGAGCCGCCGGCGCCGTAGTCGACCGAGGCCCAGTTGTCGGCGAAGGCGCCGTGTTCCTTCAGCTCCACGATCTTCTCTGTGGCTTCAAGCATGGCCGGGTCGTTCCAGCATGCCTCCCACTCGCCCTGGACGCAGCTTTCCCAAACCTGCTCGCCGCCGATCCGGTCGACCAGCCACTCCCAGAACATGAGCAGCGCCCAAGCCTGGTTCGAGATCACGATCGGGATGTAGTCCGTCTTCGCCAGCACGTCGACCGCCGCCAGCAAGTCGTCATAGGTCTCCGGCACCTCGAGGCCGTTCTCAGCCAGGATTGTCTTGTTGTAGAACAACATGACGGGCTCGGTGCCGCTCGACGGGATGCCGTAGTTGACGCCGTTGAGCGTGGTCAGGCGCTCGGCCCAGGGCCAGAAGAAGTCCGCCACCTCGGTGCTGGCGGGCATGAAAATGGTCTCTGGATCGGAGGCTTGCTCCCACAGGTGGGCGCCGCCGTGGGACACGAACATGTCTGGGCCCTCATCCGTGCCCAGGGTCATCCGCAGCTTCTCGTCGATGGTGTCGTCGGTGACTTCTTCGAACTTGACCGTGCCGCATTCAGACGTCTCGTTAAAACGGTCGATGGCGTTGCGCAGCGGCGTGGACGAGACATCGCCCGGCCGCCACAGCACTAACTCGGTGTTGGGGTCACAGCTGTCGTCGCCGTTGGTGCCCGAGCCCTCATCCTTGGAATCGCCGCAGCCAGCCACCACGAAGCTGGCTGTGATGATCCCGGCTATAGCTACCGCATACGGCTTGGAAAGTACTCTCACGATAGACCTCCTTGTCTTTGACCTTCTTAATTGGCCTTCATTGGCTTAGATGGTGATTTGGTGTCTGTCATTTTTGGCCGCGCCACGAATAGTGCGGCTCGAAGCCGAGTTTCCGTTTCGCCTTCGCGGCGCTGATGATCCCGTCTGTGCCGACGAGGTCTTTCGCCAGCGGCACCAGGTCCGGCCAGGCCCGGGCCACGACGCTCTTGGTGTCTTCCTCGTAAATGCTGTCAGTTACCAGGTAGAAGGCCTCGAACGGGTCGAGGCCCTCGGCCTCAAGGGCCAGGACCGTCGCGTCCGCCACATCGCGGGCGTCGACGTATTGATAGGTCGTGATGACCGGACCGCCAACGTGGCCGGGCTTGGGATCGACTTTCTCTTGGTACAGGTGCTTCTCGCGGTAAGGCTTGTCGATGCCCATCAACCGGAAGGCCACCGCCTGGATCCCGTAGGCCTCGGCGTAGGCTTCAAGGATTTGCTCGCCCATGATCTTGGACAACCCATATGAGTCTTGCGGCTTCATCGGGTGTTCCTCATCGATGGGCAGGTACTCGACCTTGAACGGTATGCCGTTGATCTGCATCAGGCCGAGCACGTAATAGGTGGAGGCGAACACGACCTTCTTGACCAGGCCGATTCGTCGCGCCGCCTCCATCAAGTAGTACGTCCCCATGACGTTGGAACGCATGGTGGCGTCCTCGGGGCCGCTTTGGTGGGCGGCGAACCCGCCGCGCCGCAGTTCGCTCGGCCCGGGGATGGCGCCGAGGTGCACCAGCACTTCGGCCTCGGAGAAGGCCAAGGCGCGGAAGCAGTCCTCGAGCGAGGTCAAATCGCCGAGGACAAAAGGAACGGATTTGTCGAGCGGCGGCGGGGCGGCGCCCCAAGGGGTCATCTCGCCGGGCTGGTGCGGCGGCGTCACATCGAAGGCGGTCACCTCGTAGCCGGCCTCGCCGAGCCTCGGGATGACGCAGGCTGCGAGCCCGCCGCTGCCGCCGGTCACCAGTGCTTTTGTCATGTGCGCAGTTCCTCTCTTGTCTAACGGTTCTTGTCAGGCGTCTGACTGATGCGAGGCCACGAATTCGCGCAGATAGGCCACGCCGTGGTCCATGATCTGATGGCGCAGCTCAAGCGGCGGGAGCACCGCCTCGGGAATGTCTCCCTGCGGCTCCCAGCCGGGCTCCACGATCAGGTGCAAGCCCTCCGCCGCCGGACTGCGTTCGGCCAAGAGGTAGAGGGCGCGGGGCACGTCGACGTGGCCCTCGCCCAAGCGGCAGCCGACCGGCAAGAATGGCACCGCCCACTTCATCGGGTTCTGGATCATGCGCATGTCTTTGATATGGGTGGTGAACGCGAACTCGGCCAAAGCCTCGCAGTCGGCGTTGGCGTCGTAGCCGACGGCAAAGCCATTGGCGGTGTCGAGGGCCGCGCCCACCCACGGCGAGTCGACCTCGCGGAACATCTCGGCCCACTCCCAGCCGAAGAAGTCGCAGTGATTCTCGATGGCGATGCGGACACCGGCTTGGGCGGCCAACGGGGCCGCCGCCTTGAGGCTGGCCACCAGGTGGTCTTTGATTCGGTCGGCCTCGATTTTCCGGGCCGGGCCGGCGCCCGCCCACCGCGACGCCTCGACTCTGAGCCGTCCGTAGGCGCCGCGCACCACGCCGCAACCGAGCTCCTTGGCCTTGGCCAGTTCTTCCTCCACCATCTGGGCGTTCGAGGCCGGGCTGTCCTCCAGCGGCGGGAACAGGCCTCTGATGGAGCCTTCCAGCTCAATCCCGAGTTCGGCCGCTTTGGCCGCCAGGTCTGAGCGGCCTTGCGGGGTCTCAGGCAGAGGGAACACCGGATAGCAGGTGCCGCCCAATTGAGCGGTGCGTTCGAGGCGCCAATGCTGGTGCTGCGCCTCTTCGACGTCGTCCGGGACCGGGTAGAAACCTCCCGCGAACCCGACTTTCATAGTGGCGATCCGTTTGCTGATTTCCATGTCGGTTGGTGCGGCCATGGCCGGAAACCTCTCTCATCGGATTTAGGGGCGAGGCGCCGCGGCAACCACGTCTTCGTCGGCCACGGAGCCTTTCGTTTCAGACGATGTTAACGTTTGCATTGGTGCCCGTCAAGACCCCCGGCGCTGCGCCACAGCCACCTTCCGGGTTTGGCCCAGGCATCGCGTGCGGCCCCAGGGTGGCCCCTGGGGAACTCCCGCCGCTGGGAGTATCATCGGCGCGGCGGCCGCTTGCCAATGTCTTGCCAAATGACCGCGTCCCGAATGACCGCATCCCTGGGAGGAACCGTGCCAACTGAAGTGAAAGCGCTGGCCGCGCCCGATTCATCGGCCCAATTCAGCCGGACCGAGATCACGCGGCGAGACCCCGGCCCTGACGAGGTCTTGATCGATATCAAATACGCCGGCATTTGCCATTCCGATATTCACACCGCGCGCGGCGAATGGGGCCCGACTCTCTACCCCTTGGTGCCCGGACACGAGATCGCCGGCGTAATCAGCCAAGTCGGGACCAATGTCCGCAAGCACCAGGTCGGCGACCGGGTCGGGGTCGGCTGCTTCGTAGACTCCTGCGGCCAATGCGCGCCTTGTTTGGCCGGCGAGGAGAACTATTGCGCGGACCACACCGTTTGGACCTACAACGACCGCGGCCGCGACGGGGAGCCCACCCGCGGCGGCTACTCGCAAGCGATCACGGTGCGGGAGAACTACGTCTTGCGCATCCCCGACTCGATTCCCCTCGACCGGGCGGCGCCGCTGCTCTGCGCCGGCATCACGCCCTATTCGCCATTGGTGCGCCACGGCGCCGGGCCAGGCAAGCATGTGGCCATCATCGGCATGGGCGGGCTGGGACACATGGGGGTGCAGCTCGCGCACGCCCTCGGCGCGGAGGTGTCGGTGCTGTCCCGTTCCCTGGCCAAGCGGGAAGACGGGCTGGCGCTCGGCGCCGACAACTACTACGCGGCATCGGACCCTGCCACTGCCGGGCGGCTGGCCGGGGCGTTCGACCTGATCGTCTCCACGGTCTCGGCGGACATGGACGTCGACGCTTACGTCAACCTCCTGGCCCTGAACGGCACACTGGTGTTCGTCGGGCTGCCGCCGGACAGGCAGTCGTTCAGCATCATGCCCCTCTGCAGCGGACGGCGGTCCATAGCGGGGTCCAACATTGGCGGCATCCGCGCCACCCAGGAGATGCTCGACCTCTGCGCCGAGAAGGGCATCGCCGCCAAAGTCGAGGTCATCACCGCCGATGACGTGACGGCCACCTACGATCGGGTGGTCGCCGGCGCTGTCCGTTACCGCGCCGTCATCGACATCTCGACGCTATAAGCCGGCTCGCCCCGGGCGGTCCGGCCGGCCGGGTTTGATGGTCGGTATTTCCGATGGCGAGCGCCACAGCAGTATCCACAGCACCATCGAGATGGCGAAGCCGAGGCAGATCAGGACCCCGAGGCTGGTCATGTAGTCCCCGCCGATCAGCACGGCCGGCGTCATGGCGGCCACGCCCAAGAGCGACAGCGAGCAGCCGATCATTGAGCTGGCGGCGCCCGTGTCTTCGGCCTGCAACAGCAACAGCACGTTGGTGGCATAGGGCCGCACAACTGTTCCTATGACTTGGAAGGCCAGCATAAAGGCGAAGAACCACCAGGGCGAACTGTGGCCGACGGCCAGCACGCCGACCCCTGTCAGCCCGCTGCAAACGATCAGCACGGTGGTGAGCCGTCCCAGCGGGACCCGGTTGGCGACGATCCGGTAGATCACCAGTCCGATGATCGACAGGCCCGCTGTCGCGCCGAAGAAGTAGCTGTAGAGCTGCGGCGACAGCTCGAAGTGGCCCTCGTAAATGAAGGGCGCGGCGGTCAGGTAGAGGTTGAACGGCATGGCCCCGAACGCGCACGTCGCCAGCATGAAGACCATGAACCGCCCGTTCTTGGCGACCCGGCCCAAACCTCTGAGGCTGGCCACCAGCGAGCCGTCGCTGCGGTCCTCGGGCTTCAGTGACTCCCTGAAGACCAGCGCGCAACCCAAAGCGATCAGGCCAAGCCCGGTCAGCACCACGAATGTCGCCCGCCAGCTGAACCACACGAGGAGCTGAGCGCCGATCACCGGCGCGGCGATGGGGCCGACTATGGAAATGCCTTGGATGACGATCAGCACAGTCACCCGCGAGTCGCCGACGAACGAGTCCTTGACCACCGCCAAGCACAGGCTCATCACCCCGCCGCAGGCGATCGCTTGGACAATCCGCAGGGCGATCAGCGCCCAAACCCCGGCGGCCATGGCGCAACCGGCGCTCGCCACCACAAACAGGCTGATGCCGAGCAGGAAGACCGGCCGGCGCCCCACCTTGTCCGAGACCGGCCCGAACACCAGCATCCCGACGATGTTGAAGGCGAAGAACAGCACAACGGTCATGTTGACCAGGCTCTCCGGCTCTTGGAACTCATCCGCCATGCTCGGCAGGGCCGGCGCGTACATGTCGGTGGAAAACATGGCGAACATCTGCAGCACCACCAAGAATCCCACCAGAAAAACCGTGCCGTGCCGCTGGCGGCGGCCGGTCTCAGTCAATTCCATATGTTTTCCCCAAAAGAAATGGTTTGGCTCCCAGCGCCGCTGGGAGCCAAACCTCGAGTCATGGGCAGGGCCGAATGGTTCGAGTCTACCTCCCGCCCATGCCCATCAGGCCGGCGGTGACCACCGTGCTGCCTTCGGAAAGGGTCAGGATCAACGGGAACAGGAAGCCGTTCCAGGCGCCCAAGAAGTTGAAGACTGACACAGTCGCAATTGCCGACTTCGACAATGGCGCCGCCCAGGGTTTCAGCGAAGTCTGATGGGGTTTGGCAATGATGCCGTGGCGGCGCGCGTGCTGGTGGGCCGGTGACATAACCCCGCGCAAGTTTGCGCGGGGGTCAATGAGGTGTCAAGCTTGTCGTGGACACTGACAAGCAAGGAGTTTGTTTGATGAGTACGCAAGCTGAGCCCGCGCCCAGGAGGACTTATTCGCCGCAGTTCAAGGCTGAGGCGGTGGCGATGGTGGTGGAGTTGGGCAAGTCGGGCGCCCAGGTGGCCGCGGATTTGGGTTTGAACCAGTCGACGGTGCAGCGGTGGGTGGCGAGGTGGCGGCGCGAGCATGGCGGCGCCGCTGGTGGCCCGGGGCCGGTGGAGTCGGCCAGGCTGGCCGAGCTGGAAGC
>JAITJZ010000015.1 GCA_031278655.1 Bifidobacteriaceae bacterium | reverse complement strand
TCGAAGGCGGTGACATCACCGCGATCGGGGGCAAAGGCGACTCCAAGTCCGCCGTGGGCGGGGCCGGGGTGGGCGGCGGTTTCGGGCGCGACGATATGGGCGATGTCGTGATCACCGGCGGCACGCTGACCGCCATCGGCGGCGCCGGCGACAGCGCATTCCCCGGCCGGTGTGGCGCTGGGATAGGCAGTTCCGGCGCGCTGGTGAGCGGAGGAAGCACCGCCGATGGCGACAAGCCGCCAACGGTCGCGATTGGCGAATCGGCAACGGTGAGGGCCTATTCGGCCTGCTCCAGCCACGCGGCCATCCACGCGGTGGGCGACAATCAGGCCAATCCCGCGCAATACTTCGTCAACGCGCAATTCGACTCCTCTCTCAGCAACACCGCCGGGGTCGACTTGGACGTGTACGCGAGAGGCGCCGCGCCGATCTGGGAGACGCTGAAACTGCCCGTCGGCTACGTCAACTTCGCCTACACCACCGGCTCGACCAGCTCGCAAACCGACTCGATCAACGCTTACGCGGCTGATCGCACGTGGCTCGGCCGGGTGGTGACCGCCGGCACGACGCCTTCCACCAAGATCGCGTCCGGGATCGCCGCGACGCCGTTGGCGGTCACACTGGCCCCGAACCCGCGCACGGAGCGCCTGTCCCTGTCCACTGTCATGACCGGGGCTTGGACCGACCCCGCGGAGGGCCCCTTCTCCTACAAGGTCACGGTGCTCGACGCGCAGGGAAGCCCGGCTGCGGGCCCAATCTCTTATACCGGCGGCGTGGTGGCGAACAGCGGGGCGACCGCCCCCCAAGACAGCACAATCACCCTTGACTCAAACGGCGTCGGTTCGGTCACACTCGGACACGGCCAGGCCGTCAACATGGAAATCGAGTACCAGTACGAGGTGCGGGTCCAGCAAACGGGCCTGAATCAGTTCACGACCTCGAACACCGTCGATGGCGAGGCCTCCGCGGATAACTTGGACACCGGCCTGGTGCGAGTGGACGCCGCCAAGGCGGTCGCTTTCACCAACGAACGCAAGACCGGCGTCCTGACCATCTCGAACGCGGTGACCGGGCTCCTGGCCGATCCGGAACTCGAATTTTCCTTCAAAGTGTGCGTCTTGCCGCCGAACGGTTCAAGCGCCGACTGGACGCAGTTCGCGTACTCCGTCGATGGAGGACTGGACGCCATGCTGACCTTGGACGCCAACCATTGCTCGGCCAGCGACGGGATCGTGTTGAAAGGCGGCCAGGCCGCCACCATGACCCTGCCCGGCGAGGCGACAGTCCGGGTCACAGAGCAGGGGCCACCCAGCGGCTACGCCGTCAAGCACGCGATCAACGGCGGCGACAGCGCCGTCAGCGGCGACAGCGGTGACCAGCCCATGAACAATTCCAACCTGAGCATCGCTTTCACCAACGAACGCGAGTCGGCGGATCTGACCGTCTCCAAGGTGGTGGCCGGGGCCTACGCCGACCGGACCCAGAGTTACAAGTTCAAATTGTGCTTCTGGACGCCAGATGCAACGGCTTTCGGGGACAACATCATCCTCGCCTACAGCGGCGGCGTGGTGGCGGACAGCGGGGCGACCGCCCCGGCCGACGGCGACCTCGAGTTGGTCGCAGGCTGCGGGACAGTCGAGTTGGGCCACGGGCAGTCGATCACCCTGACCGTGCCGAAACGGACCCAATTCAAAGTCGAGGAGACCCCGGTGACGGGATACACGGCATCGTACAAACTCGACGGCGGCCAAACCGTTCCGGGGGGAGACTTCCTCGGCTCGGTCGACCAGTCGATGACGATCGCGTTCACCAACACCCGCGCCACTCCGCCGGTGCCCTCCGGCGTGGACGCCGGCGGTAACGGGTTGGCGCTCTGGGGAGTCGCCCTGGGGGCAGGATTGGTCTGGGCGCCTCGATTCTTGCGGGTCCGGCGGCGCGCCGGGAGCGGCCGGGTGATGTCATGACCAAAGTTGTCTGGGTCCGCCCGGACGCGGTCGCCGCCGCGCGCGCGACGACCGCTTGTCCGCCCCGCCCCAGCGCCGCCGCGGTGGCGCAGGGGTCCACCGCCTGTGCCGAGCCGGCGGGTATGGGCGCGGCGCGCGGGGACGTTCATGGCGCCGGCACCGAGTGGACTGATTTGGCGAGCGCGGCGGTGGCGCATGGGTCCACCGACTGTGCCGAGCCGGCGGGTATGGGCGCGGCGCGACGGGCCGCTCGTGGTGCCGGCGCCGAGAGGACTGATTTGGCGAGCGCGGCGGTGGCGCATGGGTCCACCGCCGATGCCGGCCGGGCGGGTAGGGGCGCGGCGCGACGGGCCGCTCGTGGTGTCGGCGCGCCCCGGACCGGCCGGACGAGCGGCGCCGCGGTGGCGCATGGGTCCACCGCCGATGCCGACCAGGCGGGTATCGGAGCGGCGGAGCGGGCCGCTCGCGGCGGCATCGGCGTCCCCGGTGGTGGCGGGCCGGACGGCGCGCGGACCGCGGGCTCGGGGAGCGGCTGGAAACTGGTGGCGCGCGAGTTCGGGGAACTGCTGGCGAAGATCGCGGCCATCGTCGGCCTGGTGGTGCTGGTGTTCGCATTCGTGTTCGGAGTGGAACGGATGGGCGACGCGGGCATGGATCCGGCGGTCAAGGGCGGCGACCTGGTGGTGTTCTACCGGATGGGGGCCGACTACCGGGCCGACGACGTGGTGGTGCTCGACAAACAAGGCGTGGGGCGCCAGGTGCGCCGAGTGGTGGCGGTCGCCGGGGACACCGTTGACGCGACCGATCAGGGGCTGACGGTCAACGGCGGCCTCCTGGATCTGGGTCTGGCCGAAGGCGAACAGCCGCCGGTGGATCCCTCGATTTTTCCGGTGACATTGGCGCCGGGCCAGTTGTTCGTGCTCGGGGACGCCCTGGGCGCGGCTCATGACAGCCGCAGCTATGGGGCTGTCAGCTCGGAGGACGTCGAAGGGGAGGTGGTCGTTTTGATTCGGCGGCGGGGATTCTGACGCCGAATTGACCACCGCCTCCCGGCCATCCGCGGAGGCGGGAAATCCAGGCACCGGCGAAGGCCGGGCCTTGGCGGACCGAGAAACAGCCTGGCCCGCAGACGAACTGAGCAACCAAAGAACAGCCTGCGATCAAGCGGGCTCGCGACAGAAGGCAAGCAAGCAAATGGAAGGAAATGTCATGAAGAACAAGATGAGGATGATTGCCAGGGGGTGTTCCGCGCTCGCCCTGGTGGCTGTGATGCCGCTGGCGGGCGCGACAATTGCCTTGGCCGATGACGCGCCGAAGATCGATGAGAACAACCCGGCTGAGGCGGCCATCACCAAGGAGCTGCGGACGCCGACGGGGGTGGACCTGCCGAGCGGTGGAATCGCCTACCAGTTCACTTTCACCGCCGTCAGCCTCGACGGGAAGACGGACCAGGCAGCGCAAGCGCAAGTGCCGCTTCCCGGGGACGCCGGTAAGGTCACAATTCCCGTGACGGACACTGACCAGCCGACCGAGGTGTCTGGGTACAACGTGTACAAGGCGCAGTCGGATTCGCTATTCGACGGCACTGAGCTCTTCAGCGGCAAGACCTGGCCGAAGGCCGGGGTCTACGAATACACGATCACTGAGAACAAGTCCGCCGCCTACACCGCGGACAATTCCAAGAACGAAGAGCTCTGGTACTCGCAGGCTCAGTACACCCTCAAGGTGTACGTGGAAAACGGCGCGACCGCGGGGGTCTTGTACGTCAAGGCGGTCACCGCGGTACTCGACGTGACCGACACGGGGTCGACTTCCTCCAATGACGGCGCCAAGGGAAAAGTCGACCCGGCTCCGGGTGACACCAGTAAGGGCGAATTCAGCCTCCTGGCTTTCACCAACGGCTACTCGTGGCTGACCGATCCGACCTTGCCGGTCAATCCGGCGGACGGTTACGCGGCTTCTGTCACCAAGATGGTGGCTGGCGACTTCGCCGACCAGACCCGCTACTTCGATTTCCAGGTGACGCTCAATGTTCCCCCGGTCAACCAGGACCCGGCCAAGACCTACAAGGCGTATGTGGTCAACGCCGCCGACGGAGCGGTTGAGACCGCCGAGGCCAACGCCGGCACCGACGCCTCGGTCGTGGCCGCCACCCAGACGGACGAAGCCCATTTCCTGTTTGCCGCCGGCACTGTGACGAACATCAAGCTCAAGCACAACCAGCGCTTGGCCTTTGTCGGCTTGCCGTACACCTCTTCGCTGACCGTCAGGGAGAGCGGATCCTCGGACTACAAGGCCAGTCTTGTCACCAAGACCGCCGGGACTGTTGACGCCAACTCAGCCAAGTCCTGCACCACGGGGCAGGCCTGTGACGGGGCGTTGCCCGATGTTGGGGCCAATGCCAGGGACCTGGCTTACACCAACACCCGCGACCAGGCAACTATCACCACCCCGACCGGCCTGGATCTGGACGACGCCGCCTACTGGGCCATGGTCGTCATGGCCGGCGTGGCCCTGATCGGCTTCGTGGTGATCCGCGTTCGCAAGTCGAAGCGGACCGAGGCCTGAGGCCAATTCGCCGCTGAGGCGCCGGCACGGGTGGGGGCGAGCCCGCCCGTG
>JAITJZ010000127.1 GCA_031278655.1 Bifidobacteriaceae bacterium | reverse complement strand
TGTTGGAGTACAAGTTCTTCGAGCCGGCCTTCTACGCCACCGACATCCCCGATTGGGGCACCGCCCTGCTGCACTGCCTGGCTTTGGGGGAGCGCGCCAAGGTGGTGTTGGACACGGGCCACCACGCGCCGGGCACAAACGTCGAGTTCATTGTGATGCAGTTGCTGCGCCAAGGCCGGCTGGGGGCCTTCGACTTCAATTCCCGCTTTTACGCCGACGATGACCTGATGGTGGGGGCGGCGGACCCGTTCCAGTTGTTCAGGATCATGGACCAGATCGTCGCGGCCGGGGCGCTGGACCCGGATTCGGGCGTGAATTTCATGTTGGACCAGTGCCACAACGTCGAGCCGAAAATCCCGGGCCAGATCCGCTCGGTGATGAATGTCCAGGAGGCGACCGCGAAGGCGCTGCTGGTGGACCGCGCCGCGTTGGCGGCCGCCCAAGGGGCCGGTGACGTGTTGGGCGCGCATGGCGTGTTGATGGACGCTTTCAACACGGACGTGCGCCCGCTGCTGGCGGGCTTGCGCGAGTCGATGGGTTTGGATCCCGATCCGGTGGCGGCGTTCAAGGCGTCGGGTTACGAGGCCGGGGTGGCGGCTGAGCGGGTGGGCGGCGCGCAGGCGTCTTGGGGGGCGTGAGCGTTGCCGGTCAGGGTGGCGGCGGTTGATTTGGGGGCGACGTCGGGCCGGGTGATGGTCGCGGAGGTCTCCCCGGAGTGTCTGGATGTCCGGGAGGTTCACCGGTTCGCCACGCCGTTGTCCGATGCCGAGGGGTTGCGTTGGGATTTCGCGGCCTTGTGGGAGCAGGTCGCCTATGGCTTGTCGAAAGCGGCCCGGACTGGGCGGATTGACGCGGTCGGGGTCGATTCGTGGGGTGTGGATTACGGGCTGGTGGGCGCGGGCGGGGAGTTGTTGGGGGACCCGTTCTGCTATCGGGATGATCGCACCGTGGGGGCGCCGGAAGAGGTGTGGGGCGTGGTCGCCTCGGACGGGTTGTACCGGGCCACCGGCGTTCAGCACCAGCGGTTCAACACGGTGTTCCAGTTGTGGGCCGACCGGCGGGCGGGCCGCCTGTCCGCCGCCGGGTCGGTGCTGTTGATCCCGGACCTGATCGCCTACAAGTTGACCGGCCGGCGGGTGGCTGAGGCGACCAACGCCTCGACCACAGGGTTGTTCGACCCGACCCGGCGGGTTTGGTCGTCTGGGTTGATCGGCGCGTTGGGGTTCCCGGCCGGGTTGTTCCCTGATGTGGTCGAGCCGGGCGCGGTGTTGGGGGCGTTGACGCCCGAGGCGCGGGCTGCGACCGGGCTGGGCGCTGATTGCGTGGTGGTGGCGGTCGGGTCGCATGACACCGCGTCGGCGGTCGCCGCGGCGCCGGCGGCTTCGCCCGGGTTCGCCTATATCTCGTCGGGCACCTGGTCGCTGGTGGGGGTCGAGTTGGGCGTCCCGGTGATCACCGAGGCGGGTCGGGCGGCGAACTTCGCCAACGAGTTGGGGGTGTTCGGCACGGTCCGGTATCTGCGGAACGTGATGGGGTTGTGGTTGTTGACCGAGTGCCAAAAGCATTGGGCCGCCCAGGGGCGCCCGGCCGGCCTGGGCGGCTTGCTGGCGGCCGCCGCCGCCCTGGAGCCCGCGCGGGCGTTGATCGACCCGGACTCCGATGAGTTCTTGGCGCCTGGGAACATGCCCGCCCGGATCGCGGCGGCGGCCGCCCGCGGCGGGGTTGAGCCGCCGGGGAGCCCGCCGCAGGTGGCGCGCGTCATCGTCGACTCGCTGGCCGGCGCCTACGCCCGGGCGGTGCGGGAGGCCTCGGCGCTGGCCGGGCGGGGGGTGGAGGCGATCCATGTTGTGGGCGGCGGGTCGCTGAACCGGTTGTTGTGCCAGGCGACCGCTGACACGACCGGGCTGCCGGTCCTGGCCGGGCCGGTCGAGGCGTCCGCCATCGGCAACGCCCTAATCCAGGCCTGCGCCCTGGGCGCCCTGCCCGCCAACCTGCCCACCTTGCGGCGCCTCGTCGCCGCCACCATGCCGACCACCGCCTACCAGCCCTCGACACCCCGCCCAGACCACCCCGGAACGGGTCGGGGCCGACTATGACCAGCACAACCCGGCGCCGCGCGCCGACCAGGCCAAACCTGGTGGGCGGCGGCGCCGACGAGTAGAACAGGACTGATTATGGCGATCACCAAAGTGGCGGAGGCGTTGGCGGAGATGGGGCGGGCGGGCGCCCGCCTGGACCGGATCGACGCCTGCGAGGCCGGGGCCGGGAACATCTCGGTGGCGTTGCGCCACGCCCCCGGCTTGGCGGAGGCGTTCCCCGAAGCGGAGCCTTTCGACCTGCCTGTGCGGGCGGCGAGCCTGGCCGGGTGGGCGGTGTTGGTGACGGGTTCCGGGTGCCGGCTGCGCGACATCGGGCATGATCCTTTGGCGGCGGTCGGCGCTGTGGAGGTGGGCCCCGACGGGCGGACCGGGACGCTGCGCCACGCGCCGGGAAGGGCTTGGGCGGCGCCGACCAGCGAGTTCAACTCCCATCTGGCGGTCCATGACGACCAGGTGGGGCGCCGCCCGGGTTTGGGGCGGCACGCGGTGGTCCACGCCCAGCCGCCCTACTTGGTGGCGTTGTCGCACATCGGCGCGCTGGCCGGAGATTCGGCCGGGTTGACCCGCCGGGTGATCCGGTGGGAGCCGGAGACCATAGTGCAACTCCCGGACGGTTTGGCGGCGCTGGTGTTCATGGTGCCGGGCTCCAGCGCCCTGCAAGAGGCGAGCGTGGCGGCGCTGCGCGGCTGCCGGATAGCGGTGTGGGCCAAGCACGGCGTCATGGTCCGCTCCGACGCCGGCCCGCTGGGGGCGGTCGACTTGGTCGAGTACGCCGAGACCGGCGCCCGTTACGAGTATTTGAACATGGCCGCGGGGAGCCCGTCCGAGGGGCTGACCGACGCCGAGCTGCGGGCCGTGGCCGAGGCGTTCGGCGTGGAAACCACCCTGGTGTGACCGCCTGGGGCGCCGCGCCGGCGACGAAGGCCACCAGCGATGCTTGACCCGGCCGCCTCCGGGGCGGCTTGGCCGCCGGTGCGTCCGGGGGCGCCGTTTTGCGCTCGGGTGTCGGTGTGGCGCGGGCCGGTGGGGCCGGTGGCTTTTGACTGGTTCGAGTTGGTGGTGGTGTTGGAGGGGACGGGGTTGGTGGCGCTGCGCGACGAGGATGAGCGGGTGTGGGTGCGTCCTGGGTCGGTGGTGGTGTTGCTGCCGAATGTGCCGTGCGGGATCGTCCCGGACGGGGAGGCGCGGGTGGCGCGGTTGTTTTACCGGCCTGAGTTCTTGGTCGATCAGATCCGTTGGGCGGACCCTTCGCGTGTGGGGGACCGTTGGTCGGCGTGGGACCGGTTGGAGCGGGCGGCGCCTTCCCAGGTGGTGGAGGTGGGCGGCGCGGAGCGGGCCGAGTTGGGGGCGTTGGCTGGGGGGTTGGCCGCGACGGCGGCGGCGGGCCCGCCTTTGGGCGGGTATTTGAACGCGGCCTCCCGGGCGTTGCGGGCGTTGGGGATGGTCGAGGAGCGGTTGGCGACCGGCGCCGAGCACGGCTTGTTCCAAGACGCCGGCGGCGGAGCCGGGCGGGCGACCGAGCCTTGTTTCGGCAGGGTGCGGCCGGTGTGCGATCAGGTTCGCGCGGCGGTGG
>JAITJZ010000077.1 GCA_031278655.1 Bifidobacteriaceae bacterium | reverse complement strand
ACCGCCGAATCTCGCACAGAAAGTCGCCCTCGTTTCCCCAGGGCGCATAAAACCGCTGCCTAGTTTCGCCTGGAGCGGCGAAACGCTTCTACAAGAAGGAGCACTCGGCATCGTCGCCGCCTTGCGGCGGTTCACCGGCAGGAAGCACCGTTTCGGCGATGCCGTGTTGGCCGGCAAGCTTGGCGTCAAAGGTCCATAACCGGTCGGCGCCGGCCATGCGGGCCTCCTCCGCGATGAGGCAGTCGACGAATGACAGTTCCGGGTGCTTGATCCAATGCTCGAGCGCCCACTCGATCGCGGAGCGCGCACATTCCACCGCTCGCATCGCCATTATGGCCCTGACCAGCTCCGCGATGTCGGTGCGAGCCAGGTGGTAATGGACATCGAGCGTTTTGACGAACTCGTTGATGGTCAGCGAGCTGATCAGGCAGGTACTCCGACTGGAGTTCAAGACCGCGCGGGCGGCCCCGCTCTCGAACCGGAGGCCAGGCGTGTTTGCCACAGCCATCAGCAAAACGTTGGCGCTGGCCGCCGCGCGCCCCCTCATGGCCGCCTCGCGCGCTGCTGGCTCAGCGCTGAGACTTCCCCAAGCGACTCCACGCTCCGCACCCGAGCGGGAATCGCCACCTGCCTCTTGCTTGACATCCTGGCTCTGACTATCACGAACAACACACCTCCAAGCCTCGTCTTACCTTGCGCTTAGTACCCAGCCGTGCTCCGCGTTGGCCCATGAGGCCCCATTGTCGCATCGGGCCGCACAATTCCCCGGCGCACAACGCCGTCCGTCCACGACCGCGCCGCCGCCGGGAGCCCCCATGGCCACGCACAGGGACTTTCTAGTGGCCACCAACAACAGTAGCGGGAGGGAGGATCGAACTCCCGACCTCACGATTATGAGTCGTGCGCTCTAACCGTCTGAGCTACCCCGCCGTGCGATCACGGGCGCCGCCGCGGTGGGCGGCACCGGAGCCCCGAAAGGGAATCGAACCCTTGACCTTCTCCTTACCATGGAGACGCTCTGCCGACTGAGCTATCGGGGCAGCGCAAACGAGATTACACGGTCACAGCCCACCTGGCTAATTGCGTTCAGGCCCGCGCCGATACCGCGAGACCAGCACCGATACAGTCAGCGCAAGGGGCCAATCGCGCGCCGCCAGGCGCGCCTCGACCGCCGCCCGCTCCAGGTGGAAGGCGTTCGGGCCCATCATCACCAGATCGACCGCCTGGGTCTGAGCCAGGCTGACGTCGTATTCCAGCACGCGCCGGCCGGTCAGGCCGAAGCCCACCAGCGCCCGGTCCAATTTGGCGGTCTTGCCGCCGCCGATGCCGACCAGCCAAGACCCAGCCCGCAGTTGCGCCAGGTGGCGATCGGTCGGGGTGACCACGGTCAAACCCGCGCCGGGCGCCAGGACGCGGGCCAATTCGCTGGCGCCTCGGGGGCCGAAGACGCTGATGGCATGGCTGACCGAGGCGTCCGCCAAAGGCAACCGGCCCCAAGCGTCCGCCGTCGCGGCGGCGGCGCGCGGATGGCGGCGAGCCGCCCGCCGAGCGGCCGCGGCCGAAAGGTCCAGGACCAACCCGCGCGCGTCGGCGCAAGCCTCGAGGGCCGCCGCCAGGTAGTAGCCGGTGCCTCCAGCCAAGTCCAAGACCAAGCCGCCGGTCGCGCGACCGGTGCCCCGGGCCGCCCCGGGCGCTGGTTCGACCAGAGCCGCCAAGCCTGCGGCCACGGCCCCGGCCACGGCCGCAGCGATCGGCTGATAGTGACCGCTGGACAGGAAACTCTCGCGGGCCGCCAGCATCGCCGAACTGTCCGCCGAATGCGGCCGGGCGCCGCCCACGACCAGCGAGGCGTAGCCGGACCTGGCCAAGTTGAAAGCGTGGCCGGCCGGGCAGACCAAAGCCGGGCCAGCGGCATCGGACATCGCCAAAGGCCCCCCGCAAACCGGACAGGCCAACGCCTCCAAGACCAGACCGACGCCGCCCACGAACCCAAACCCTACGCCAGGCGCGGCTGGGACGCTCGGGTTTCGGGGCCTGAGACAAGCCAAAGGCCCGGTCGGTGGGGTGGCCGCCGGGCCAGTGGCGTCGATGTAACGGAGAACCTGCCCCCGTCTTCGTGGCCAGCCTACTCTTGTGGCCAAACAGCTTCCAGCTTGGTGGGGTGGCCGCCGGGGCTCAGGCGCAGGGGCTCCTCAAGAAAAAGGCCGCCAATCCCGGAGGACGGCGGCGAGTTATGGCCCCATAATACCCGCGCCTGCTTGGGCCTATCGTTGGGACTAGCGTCTATGCAGGTCAAGGACCTTTTCTGCTGGTGGCGGGTGAGAGATTCGAACTCCCGAAGCGATTCCGCGTCTGATTTACAGTCAGATCCCATTGGCCTCTCGGGCAACCCGCCGGTCGGCCGGCCCGCCTGAACGGGCTGGCGCCAAGCTACGATACTAGCCAATTGGGCGGAGCCCTAATCCGGCGCGGCGGCGTCCCGTGTTGGGGCCGCCGGCGCACGATGCGAAAATGGTGCGCATGGCTCAAGACTCATCCTTCGACATTGTGTCCAAGATCGACCGCCAAGAGGTCGACAACGCGCTCAACCAGGCCGCCAAGGAAATCCACCAGCGCTACGACTTCAAAGGCACCGGGGCGGCGATCGCCTGGAGCGGGACCGACCTGATCGTCATGTCGGCGAACGCCGAGGACCGGGTCAAGGCGGTGCTGGACGTTTTGCAGACCAAATTGATCAAGCGCGGCGTCTCCCTGAAAGCGGTCGAGGCCGGCGAGCCGCGCCAATCCGGCAAAGAGGTCAAGATCGACGCCCGCCTGAAGGAAGGCCTGAGCACAGAATTGGCCAAGAAAATCGCCAAGGCCATCCGCGACGAGGGCCCGAAGGGCGTCCGCACGCAGATTCAAGGCGACGAACTCCGGGTCACATCCAAGTCCAGGGACGACCTCCAAGCCGTCATCGCCCTGGTCAGGGAGAAGGATTTCGAAGCCGCGCTGCAGTTCGTGAACTATCGCTGAAGCCGCCCCGGGGCGTCGGCGGCGCTAGCCGCCCCGGGGCGCCGACCGGGCGGGCTCGCCCGGCTTGGCCGCGGCGCGGTCAGCCGATGACGAAAAGGTGTTTGGCGACATCGGCGTCCACCACCGCCGCGCGCGTCCCCCCATCCGGGCTGATGACCAACTGCTTGCCGTCGGCGCGGGCACGTATGGGCACGCCGGGGAGCACCCCGGCGGCCTCCAATTCGGCCAGCAGATCGATCCTGGTCTGGAGGTTCTCGCCCAGGCGGGCCACGCGGAAGGGACCGATGCCGCCATCCGCCAGGACCTCGGCCAGGCGGACCACGCCATACATGAAATGGTTCGGCGCCGGCTCGTCGCCCAGCTCATCCAATCCGGGGATCGGGTTGCCGTAGGGCGAGACGGCCGGGTGGTCCAGAATGTCGAGCAAACGCCGTTCGACTTCCGCGCTCATGACGTGCTCCCAGCGGCAGGCTTCGTCGTGGACGTGCGGCCAATCGAGCCCGATGACGTCTGTCAGCAGACGCTCGGCCAGGCGGTGTTTGCGCATCACGCGGGTGGCGCGGGCGCGGCCCTCCTCCGTCAGGCGCAGATGGCGGTCCTCCTCGACCACCAGCAGCCCAACTCGCTCCATTCGCCCCACCGTCTGCGAGACGGTTGGCCCAGAGTGGCCGATCCTCTCCGCGATGCGCGCCCGCAGTGGCGTCAAACCTTCTTCCTCGAGTTCGTAGATCGTCCTCAAGTACATCTCGGTGGTGTCGATCAAGTCGGACACTTTTCCAATCCCTCCGTCCGTGCGGTCGCGGGGCCTGCGGCCTGCTGGTCGAGCGTGTCGTTCTAAGGGTAATCGGTCAAGCGTACCGCCTGATCGCGCGGGCGGGCGGGGCCCGCCGGGTCGCGGGGCCCGCCAGGTCGCAGCTCCAGCAGGGTCGCGGCGCCAGCCGGGTCAGGGCGCCAGCGCCGGACCGGGGCGCGCCTCGCGGGGGCGGCGCAGGCGCCCACGCCTCAGCGCCAGCCAGCCAACGGCTGCCGCCAGCGCCTCGGCGGCGACGATCCACGGGATCGCGGTGTAGGCGCTGTGGACGCCGAAACGGTCCCCCAACCAACCCAGCGCGAATGGCGCCAGGCCGCCGCTGAGTCCCCCGGCCACCGACAGGACCGCCTGCGACACCTCCAAGCTGAGCGGCGAATGCGTCAGCGTCAGCGTCAAAGCGAACGGGTAGCAAGGCCCGGCGCCCAGTCCCATCAGAACCAAGGCCATCACGGCCACCGGCAAACTGGTCGTGGTCCAGACCGCGATCCACCCGGCCAACAGTGTCACCAGGCCCGCCACCAGCAAACTCAGCGGCGCCAGCCGGGTGACGATGGTACTGGTCAGCCACCGCCCGGCGGTCAATCCGGCGGTGAAGGCCGTCAGCGCCCCGGCCGCCGCCGCCGGGCTGGCGCCCACCTGATCGATCAACAATTGGGCCGCCCAGAAGACGATCCCCATCTCCGCCATTGTGCCCAGGGCCGTCAGCGCGGCGAAGGCGGCGAAGGAGGTCCGCGACCGGACCACGCCCGGGGGTTGGCCGGGGCGGCGATCCGGTGGGTGTTGGCCGTCGCGGCGATCCGGCCGGGGTTGGCCGTCGCGGCGATCCGGCCGGGCCCGGCCGGGCGGCGCGACCGAATCGAGTTCGGGCGCGACAGGCAACCGCAGCAGAAACACGGAAACGATCAGCGCCATCGGGATCGCCACCGCCAAGGCCGGCCGCCAGCCCCAACCGAGCGCGGCGGACGCGCCCACCACCAGCGGCGCGAAGCAACCGGCGCCGGAACCGAAGGAGCAGGCCTCCGCCAAGGCGCCGGCCGCCGCCGGCCCCTGCTGGACCACAAGGGCGGTGTTGGCCAACGCCGTCGCCAGGGTGAAGGCCGCAGCCAGGACGGCCGCCGCGACCAGTGTGACCCAGGCGTCCGGCCCGGTCGCCAGCGTCAAACAGCCGAGCGCGGCCACGATCAGCGCCGCCACGATGGCCCGGCGGCGGCCCAGGCGGGCCGTGATCGGCGCCAGGACCAGGCCCGTGGCCACGCTCCCCAGACTCAGCATGGTCCCGTGCAAACCAGCCACAGCCTTGGACACCCCCAGGCCGACCGCCAGTTGGGGGATCGCGCTTGACATCGAATAAAGGGCGAAGCCCCAGGTCACGGTCACCAGATAGAGGGTGTAAGTGGCGCGGCCGCGAACCAGGCGAGCGCCCGGGAGGCGCACCGGCGCCGCCCCGGTCACGCCGTCACCGCCGTGGCGGCGCCGTGACCCGCCCAGCCGCTGATCGCGGCCCAGCTGCCTGGTCGATGGCTCAAGGGGACCTCCGTTGGAATTGGGCGCGGCAACCCGTTGAGCTTCCGTTTGGGTGGAAGTGACGCGGCGTCGCGGAACTGGCGCGGTCTGACCGGGCCACGTCGGCAGCATCTATCCTGGCACGGCGCGGGCTGGCGGAGAACGGTCGCGGCGCCCTTTTGGGGGGCAATTTCCGCGATCACGCCCCGGCGGTCTCAGGGGGTCGGGTGGCGGGCGTCGTAGCGGGCGAAGGGGCGGTGCCAGCGTGACAGCGCCATCACGCCGATGGCGCAGGCCAGGCCGCCGGCGAGGATCGCCCAGCCCTCCCCGATGAGGTCCGAATCGACGCCCGTGACGATGTCGCCCAGGCGCGGGCCGCCGGTGACGACCACAATGAAAACGCCCTGCAGGCGCCCACGGAGATGATCGGGCGTGGCGGCCTGCAAAATGGTTCCCCGGAAGATCGCCGAGACGGTGTCGGCCGCGCCGGCCAGCGCCAGCCCCAGGCCGGCGCCGATCAGCGCCCACCAGATGACGTGATCCGGGTTGGTGCGCCCCGCCACCACCAGCACCAGGCCGGTCAGGGCCATGGCGACGCCCCAGACGGCGACTGCCACCACCACGCCTCGCCCCTGGCGGCGGACGCGCCCAACAGGCCCGGACAAGACCGATGCCGCCAGCGTGCCCACCGCCAGGCACGCCCCCAGCACCCCGGCTGTCGGCTTGCCGCCGCCCAGGATGACGGCGGCGATGGCCGGGAAGGCGGTCCTTGGGAAAGCCAGCACCATGGCGCACATGTCCGTCAGGAAAGTCATCAGCAGGTTGCGGCGGCCCGCCAAGAAGCGCAGCCCCTCCGCCACCGACCGCCACCCGGCCACGGGCTTGGTCCCCGGCGCCCCCGAGGCGAGCGGCGGCATCGGCGGCAGGCGGAAGATGGCGTACAGCGCGGCGGTGAAGGTGACGGCGTCGATCAGGTAGGTCGGCCCGTAGCCGACGCTGGCGACCAAGCCGGCGCCTGCCAGCGGGCCGCAGAGCGTGGCGACCGAGAAGGTCATGGTGTTGAGGGCGTTGGCGGCGGGCAGTTGGTCCATCGCCACCAGCCGCGGGATGATCGCGCTGCGCGCCGGCGAGGACACCGACGCCGCCCCCGCCTGGGCCGCCACCAGGCCGTACAGCGCCCAGACGTTCTCCCAGCCGGCGTAGGCCTGGACCACGATCCCGAAGGTCGCCAACCACATGACGCCCGATGCCGTCAGGGCCACTTTGCGTCGGTCGTGGGCGTCGACCACGGCGCCGCCCCAAAGCCCCAGCAACACCACCGGCGCCAGGGCGAAGCCGCCCAGCATTCCGACCGCCAGCGAGGACTCGGTCAGGTCGTAGACCTGCAGGCTGACCGCCGTGGTGGTGAGCATGGCGCCGATGTTCGCCAGCGCCTGCCCGGCCCACAGGCGCCGGTAATCGGCGGACAGGCGCAGCGGCGTGATGTCGGCGAAGATCGAGGACACGGCATCAACCCTAGACTCGGGCCGCGTCAGGGTTGGCCGTGTCCGGGTTGGCCGTGTCCGGGCAGGTGCTCCCCCGCCGCCGGGTTGGCGACCAGCAGATGCGGCGGCAGCAGGTGGTCGAGTTTGACCTCGACTTTCCAATGCGCCTTGGCCCAGATCAGCATCACCAGGCCCACGGCCAGGGCCGTGATCGAGCCGACGCCGACGGACCAGCGCGGGCCCCAGGTGTCAGCGATCCACCCGATCAGGGGCGAGCCGATGGGCGTGGCGCCAAGGAAGACCATCATGTAGATGGACATGACGCGGCCGCGTATTTCTGGCGGGACGGACAACTGGAGGGTCGAGTTGGCGGCGGTTATCAGGGTCAGGGTCGTCACGCCGACCAGCACGCCGCAGGCGGCGTACGTCCAATAGGTCGGCGTCAGCGCCGAAATGCCGCTGGCGACGCCGAAGGCGACGGTGGCGGCCAGCACCAGGCGCACCCGGGGGCGGCGCCGCCTGGCCGCCAGCAGCGATCCCGCCACCGCGCCAACTGCCAGCAACGAACCGAGGATGCCGTAATCGCCGGCTTGGCGGTCGAAGACGCCGCGCGCCATCACGCCCATGGTCAACTGCGAGTTCAGGCCGAAGCAGGAGACCACACCGATGACCACGAAGATGACCAGGATGTCGGAACGGCGCCGGACGTAGCGCAGCCCGGCCCGCAGTTGTCCTTTGGCGCGCGGCGCCGAAGGCATGGGGTTGAACTCGGCCGGGCGCATCAGCGCGACCGCGCCAACCGTCACCACGAAGCTGAGGCCGTTGGCGAGGAACACCCAACCGGCCGGCCAGATCCCCAGGGCCAGGCCGGCGGCCGCCGGCCCAAGCATGCGGGCGACGTTGAAGTTGGCGGAGTTCAGGCCAACGGCGTTGGACAACAGCCGGGCGCCGACCAATTGCCCAACGAAGGTCTGGAAGAACGGGGCTTCGAAGCCCCCGACCAAGCCGCCCAGGACGGCGAAAAGATAGATGCCGGCCAGGTTCATCTGCCCGGCCAGCAGCAGGCCGCCGAGGGCGAAGGAGAGCACCGCCTGGGCCGCCTGCGTGATCATGTAGACCCGGTGGCGGTTCAAACGGTCGGCCATCAGGCCGGCCAGCGGCGAGATGACCAGCGTGGGGCCGAACTGCAGGGCCGTCACAATTCCCACCGCCAGGCCGTTGTCGTCCGAGAAGACCGTCAGGACGATCCAGTCCTGGGCCACCCGCTGCATCCAGGTGCCGGTGTTGCCAAAGAGGGCTCCGATGAACCAGAGCCGATAATTACGAACAGCGAGTGACGCGAACGTCCCGCTCACAACCTTCCCACAGGATCACCGCTCCGGCTGATCCGGCGCGTCTGAGCGGCCAAAATGGCCGGGTCAACGCCGGCCCTTGAGCGAATACGTCCAATTATTATAGCTAGCTGAAAAGTGACCGTATAGGCTCCAGCGCGAAGTAGACAACGAAAAGAACGGCCGCGACCCACATCAGCGGGTGGATCTGCTTGACCTTGCCGACCGCGACCTTGATGGCCACGAAGGAGATGAACCCGGCGCCGATCCCAGCCGTGATCGAGTAGGCGAACGGCATCAGGATGATGGTCAAGAAGGCCGGGATGGCGATCTCGTAATCCTTCCAGGAGATGCCCGAGACCTGCATCATCATCAAGAATCCGACCACCACCAGGGCCGGCGTGGCGGCCTCATAAGGCACCATGTTGACCAGTGGGGCCACGAATGTCGCCAGCAGGAACATGACCCCGGTGACAACGTTGGCCAGGCCGGTTCGGGCGCCGTCGCCAACCCCGGCGGCCGACTCGATGTAGGCGGTGTTAGACGAGACGCCGCCGGCCCCGCCGGCGATCGCCGCCACGGAGTCGACTATCAGAATCTGTTTGGTCCGGGGCGGGTTGCCGTCCTTGTCCAGGAGGCCGCCCTCGGCGCCGATCGCCACCATGGTGCCCATGGTGTCGAAGAAGTCCGCCAGCAAGAGCGAGAACACCATCAGGATCAGCGTCAGCGGACCGAGTTTCTGGAAGGCGCCGACAATCGAGAATTGCCCCAAGATGGAGAAGTCCGGCAGGTCGAAGACGCCTTCGAACTTAGGCACGTTGAGGTTCCAGCCGCCCGGGTTTTTGTCGCTGAATCCGCCGATGCCGCCGATCGCCTCGACCACAACGGCCAGCACCGTCCCGGCCGCGATGGCGATCAAGAGAGCGCCCCTGACCTTGCGGACCATCAAGATGATCGCCAGCAGCAGGCCGACAACGAAGACGAACACCGGCCAGGTGCCGAGGGTGCCGGCGCCGCCCAGTTGCAGCGGCGTGCCGCTGACGGGAGAGGTCACGAAGCGGGCGTCGACCAGTCCGATGAGCGCGATGAACAGCCCGATCCCAACCGAGATGGCGATCTTCAACTGGCCCGGCACGGCCTGGAAGACCGCCTTGCGGAAGCCGGTCAGCACCAGGATCAAGATGATGACGCCTTCAAGCACCACCACGCCCATGGCGTCCGCGAAGGTCATCTCCGGCAGTTGGGCGACGGTGAAAGTGACCACGGCGTTGATGCCGAGACCGGCCGCGACCGCCATCGGGAAATTGGCCACCAGCCCCATGGTGATGGTCATCACCCCGGCGATCAAGGCCGTGGCGGCGGCCACGGAGGCGAAATCGGCCTCGCCCCCGCCGCCGATGTAACTGCCGGCGGCGGACGGGGCGCCGCCAAGGATCATCGGGTTCAGCACGATGATGTAACTCATGGCGAAGAAGGTGACCAGGCCGCCCCGGACTTCCTGGCCGATGGTCGAACCGCGGGCGGTGATCTTGAAGAAGCGGTCGATCGGCCCTTGAGCGCCCTTGGGACCCTTGGGTCCGTTGGGGCCGTTGGGGCCCTTGGGGGGCGACGGCGGCGGTGTTGACTTGGGCGCTGACTTCGGTGCTGACTTCGGTGCTGGCTTGGCCATGAGGGCGATTCTCCCAGACGCGGCTGACCCGCGCCAAACGAGGCCGCCGCAACCGGCCCGGCCAGGCGGGCGCCAGGCTTCGGGGCCGGCCGCGTGCTAGCATGCCGCCGTGCCGACCATGCCACCGCCAGTCACAATCAACTACCCGCTGATGTTCGGAATCGGCACCGGCCTGTGGGCGGTGGCCTTGGCGGTGATCGTGATCCTTGACCTGACAGGGGTCTATCAGGCCCGGGTCTGGATCTGGGTCTGCGCCGTCGGAACGCTCTTGGGGGTAGCCGGGACGGTCTACTCGAAGTTCTCCTGGCGCGCGCGCCAGAATTAGCGTTCGGGAATCAGCTTTCGAGCGACACCGGGACGATTGACGAATCGTCCACCATGGGGCTGTTGGCCGGCCACTGCGTAGCGGTCCGGGCCACGTCCGTCTCCGAATGCGCGCCGCAACCGTGGTCGTAGGCCACGACCGAGCCGTCACGCGGCGACCAGCGGTTCGCGCAGACGCCGAACAGGCGGCGCCAACTGCCGGCCAGCGGCGTCACGAAGCCGCAAGTCGAGCAGCGGGCGACGGCCTTGACCGCCTCCAGCGCGGCCGGCCCGGCCTTCCCCTCATACCAGCGCGCGGCCGCCTCGGCGCGGCCCTCAGGCGAGAGCACCCGGGGGCGCCCCAACCCCAATTCCCAGATGGCGAGGCGGTCGGCGTCATCGTCGCCGGTGGCGGTGTAGCCGGGTTCCAGGCGCCGGTCGTCCAGGATGTGCGGCAAGATGTCGCCCGGACGCACGTCGCCAGGCTCCAGCCGATCCGCCCAGGGCACGAAGGCCGGCGCCAGCAGGGCGCCCTCGCCGGGCAACAACTCCGTCTCCGAAACGGTGACATGCCGCGCCCGCGGCACCCGCGCCATCGTCACCGCCCAGCTCCAGCCGACGTAACCGGGCAGGGAGCAGGCGAACCGGAGCGTGCCGACGCGCTCGGCCTCCATCGTCAAGCCCAGGTATTCGCCCACGTCGGCCGCGTTGGTGATGTCCGCCAGGGCCTGCCGGGCCAACTCTTGCGAAGCCTCAGAGTCCAGGTAGGGGTCGATTTTTGGGCGACGCGCCTTGGCCTTGCCCGCGCCCGATGCCGTCTGCGCGCTCACGCTTCCAAGTCACCCGCCACTGCCCGCAGCAGCCCGGCCACCTTGCTGGCGGAGCGCCTTTCCGGATAGCGGCCTCGGCGCAAGGAGTTGGACGTGTCATCGAGCACCTTGATCAAGTCCTCGATGATGACGACCATGTCCTCTGGCTTCTTGCGGTGGCCCTTGGCGACCGATGGCGGGGATGACAGCAGCTTGACCGCCAACGCCGACGGGCCGCGCTTGCCATCGGCCACGCCGTACTCAACCTTGGTGCCGGGACGCGGCGCGGTCACACCTGCGGGCAGCGCGCTGGCGTGCAAGAACACATCACTGCCGTCTTCGCCAGTGATGAAACCGAAACCGCGGCCCTCGTCGAAGAACCTGACCTTGCCGGTGGGCACGCGAACCTCCTAACTGGGCCGATGACTCGGCCGTGGCCGGGGATCTGACCCGGCCGTTGGCTGACTTGAATGATGGAATGGACCACCTAAGGGTACCTGTTCCCCCGAGTCAGCGCCTGCGCCAGCCGCCGTGGGCCCGCTGACGTGACCAGACGGCATCGGGCGGCGGCGGGCGCGGTCAGTCACAGCCTTCTCCCAGCTAAACCCTAGACGGCTTCCAGCTTGGCCGGTAAGACTGGTGGCATGCCGCCTACCTCCATCGCTCGGCTGCTCGTCGTCGACGACGAACCGAACATCCGCGACCTGCTCTCGATCTCCCTCAAATTCGCCGGTTTCGAAGTGGACACCGCCGCCACCGGGGGCGACGCCGTCGCCGCCGTGCTGGAACGCCGCCCGGACCTGCTGGTGCTCGACGTCATGCTGCCGGACCTGGACGGCTTCGCCGTCACCCGCCGCCTGCGCGAGCACGGCGAGAACATCCCGGTGCTGTTCCTGACGGCCCGCGACCAGATCGACGACAAACTGCACGGGCTGACCGTGGGCGGGGACGACTACGTGACCAAGCCTTTCAGCCTTGAGGAAGTGATCGCGCGCATCAAAGCCATCCTCCGGCGCACGCGCAGCCAGGAGGCGGCCGATGACGCGATTCTGCGGGTCAGCGACCTGGAACTGGACGAAGACTCGCATGAGGTGCGGCGGGCCGGCGTCGACATCGAGTTGTCGCCGACAGAGTTCAAACTGCTGCGCTATTTGATGGTCAACGCCGGCCGGGTGCTGTCGAAGGCGCAGATCCTGGACCACGTTTGGGAGTACGGCTGGGTTGGCGACAGCGGGATCGTGGAGAGCTACATCTCCTATCTTCGGCGCAAACTCGACGTCCGGCCGGATGACAGCGAGTTGCCGGCGTTGATTCACACCAAGCGCGGCTTCGGCTATGTGCTGAGGGCCGCGCGGGTCACTTGACGATGCCGGCGCCGCGCCAGGCGGGGGACACGGCGCGAACCGAGCGGCGCGGCTGGCTTGGGCGGTTTGGTTGGCTTGGGCGGTCTGGTCAGTTCGGTCGGCTTGGTTGGCTTGGGCGGCTTGGTTGGCTGGGGCGGCGAGGCTGGCGCGATCGGCCCGGCTGGCCGCTGCCGGTCAAGCTGGCGGCGATCATCGCCTGCCTGGTGGTCCTGGGCCTGGCGGTGGCGGGGACCGTCACCACTATCGCGCTCAGACACACCCTGGTCAGCGAATTGGACCGGCAGCTGGCGCTAACCCTGCCGGCCCTGACCTCCCGGGTCCAGTTCGACGCCGCCATGTCCGGACCATCCGATTACGTTGTGATGGTGTTCGCCGCCGATGGCGCCGAGTTGGGCACGGTGATCGGCGACGGACACGACCCCGACTCCGTGCCAGCCATCGCCGAGTTGACGCCTGGGGAAACAAGGGACCGGGCGGGGCAGGCCTTCACCGTCGATTCGACGGCCGGCGGCGGACGATGGCGCTGCGTGGCGGCTCTGCTGCGCGGTCCCGGCGGCAATCAGAGCGTCGTGTTAGCGCTCCCAACCAACCTTGTGGACGACACCACGCGACGCACCGCTTTGCTCGTGGCTTGGCTGACGTTAGCGGTAACAGCGCTGGCCACGGCGATCGGCTACGCCATGGTCCGGCGGTCGCTGTGGCCGCTGCGCAATGTTGAGCGGGCCGCGGCCGAGATCGCGGGCGGAAACCTGGCCACCCGCATGCCGCCAGCGCGGACCGGCACGGAAGTCGGCCACTTGACCGACTCGCTCAACGCCATGCTGACCCAGATCGAGGCCGCCTTCGCCACCCAAAGCGCCTCCGAGGCGCGGATGCGGGCCTTCGTCTCGGACGCCTCGCACGAACTGCGCACGCCGTTGGCGGCCATCCGCGGCTACGCCGAGCTTTACCGGATGGGCGGCCTGGAACAGGCCGAAGCGCTGGCGGTGGCGTTGAGGCGGATCGAGGACGCGGCCGCCGACATGGGCGTCCTGGTGGGCGACCTGTCAACGTTGGCCCGCTTGGGACAGGCCCAGGCGCTGCGGCAGCGGGCGGTCGATCTTCTGGGGTTGGCGGCCGATGCCGTCGCCGACGCGAAGGCGATCGACCCAGGCCGCCCGGTCACGTTGCTGGAGCCGGCCCAGGCGCCGGGTCCGGTTTGGGCTGACGAGTCGGCTTTGCGCCGGATTCTGACGAACCTGCTGGCCAACGCCGTCAGGCACACCCCGCCCGGCTCAGCCGTCGAGGTCTTGGTGAGCCAGCCGACCGCCAGCGAGGCCATGGTCGAGGTTCGGGACCACGGCCCCGGCATCCCGCCGGAAAAGCGCCAACAAGTCTTCGACCGCTTCTTCCGGCTGGACGACTCGCGCTCGCGCGACCGCGGCGGCAGCGGGCTGGGCCTGGCCATTGTGGCGGGCTTGGTGGCCGCCCACGGCGGCGGGGTCGACGTCATCGAGACGCCTGGCGGCGGCGCCACTTTCCGCGTGGTCCTGCCGCTGGCGCCCGAGGCCGCCAGCGCCGATTGATCGCCGCGGCCGGCGGCCCCGCCGGAAGTGGCGAGCCGGCGGCGTTGGAGTTAGGATGTCCCAGGGCCAAGCAACCTGGCCCTCTCAAGGGCTGATCTTTACCTTGTCTTGGTGAGTCGGCCGAAGGGATTCTCTAACCAACCGGGGTGATCGGGCGCCATGGTCCCAGCCGAAACGCCGCAATGGCTGCTGGCGGTCTGGTCGCGGGCCGTGGTCGAAGCCGGCTCCCCGGCCCCGGCCGCCGAGATCGAGCGCATGGGCGCCAAAGTGCTCGAACGCTGGGCCAATCCATCGCGCCACTTCCATGGCATGAACCACCTGATCATGGTGCTGGAAAAGATCGACGAACTGTCACAGGAGGCGTCCTGCCCGTGCTTGGTGCGGCTGGCCGCCTTCTACCACGGGGCCATCCTGTCCGGGGGCGCCGGGGCCTCGGCCGTGAACGCCTGGAGCGAGGACCATTCCCTTTCCGCGGACTTGGCCGAGGGCCAACTCCGCCACCTCGAACTGCCCGCGGCCAAAGCGACGCGCGTGCGCCAGCTGATCGCGGACCTCGGCGCCCGGCCGCCGCTCATCAAAGACCCCGACCTGGCCGTGCTCTGCGACGCCGAGCGGGCCATCCTGGCCGCCGACCCGCGAACCTACCGCTGCTACGCCAGGGACGTGCGAGCCGAATGCGCGGACGCGCCCCTGCCGGAGGTCCTGCGCGCACGCATCGCCGTGCTGCGCGCCTGGTTGGCGAAGGATCGGCTTTTCCACACCTCCGGCACGGCCGCATGGGAACAAGCGGCCCGCAACAACGTCGAAGCGGAGTTGGCCCGCTCGGCGCGCGAACTCGCCGGGGCGGAGACACCACCGGCTCTGACTAACACATGGCTCGTCCACAGGCCTTTTGTTTCTGCGCCGCCAACCGCGGACGCGGGCCGTAACCTGGCGTCATCCGGGTCGCACTCAGCGATCCCACAACACTAGGAACGAGAAGCCAATGAGCGTCTTTCAGGTGAATTCCGAAACCATGTCGGTGGTGGCCGGCGCCGCCAACACCTCCATCGGTGTGATCCAGGGCGAGATAGCCACCCTCAACAGCCACTGCGCCGAGTTGGCGAGCGTCTGGACCGGCGCCGCCGCCAACGCCTTCGCCGGCGCCATTGAGCAGTGGCGAGGGGCCGAGCGGATGGTCGAGGAGGCGTTGGCGGCGCTGAGTCAGGCGCTGGTGGCGGCGGGCCAAGGCTACGCCGAGGTCGAACAAGCCAACGCCTCGCTGTTCGCGCGCTGAGAGCTGCGGCCGAGCCGGGATCACGCCTCCCGGGACGGGTCGGCGGGGTCGGCGGGGTCGGTCGCGTCGGCGTAGGCGGGGTCCGGGTCGCCGGGGTCCGTCGGGTCGGCGTAGGCGCGGTCCGGGTCGGCGGGGTCTGGGTGGGGGTCGGGGCTGTCAGCGCCAAGCCGCAGGTCAGGGCCGATGCCGCCAGGGCCGATGCCGCCGGGGACGATGCCGACAGGGACGATGCCGCCGGGGCCGGAAGGCCCCTCGCCCGCGTTTGGCACCGGCAGCCAGGCCTCCAACACGGTCCGCCGGGAGGCGTCGGATCGCAGCGTCAATCCGCCGCCGCGCGCCGCCAGCCGCCACTGGTGGCGCACCAGCCCGCCGGTGGGAGCGGCCCCGTCCGGCAACGGGTGTCCATCGTTGGTGACGGACAACACCAACCGCCGCACGGCATCGTGCCCCTCCAGATCCAAGGCGACCGTCAAAGACTTGGCGGCCCCGTGCTTGATGGCATTGGTGATGGCCTCGTCCAAGACCTCGAGCAGCAGCGCCCGCGAGGCGATGTCGAGGGCGGGCTCAAGGATGGTGTCAAAGGCGGCGGCCCGCTTCGAGACATCCAGGCGGACCGAGACGCTGGCGGGCACGCGCCCAATCGCCAAGGCCAGCGCCGGATGCAGACCGATGTCTGCCCCGACCGGGAAGATGGAGTGCGAGAGTTGGCGCACGTCGTCCTCACGCAGCCGGTCGATGTCCTGGATGATCTCGCGCAACAGGTTGATGGCCACTTGGTCGTCATTGACCTGGGCCATTGGGATGACCTCGGACTGGAGCCGGCTGGCGGCGAAGACCAGGCGCTGCTGGACGTGATCATGCAAGACGGCGGAAACCTCGCGGCGCACCCGCAACTCGGCGTTCTCGCGCTCGAGGGCGGCATTGCGAGCCTCGGACTCCATTTCCGCCATCTGGCGCTCAGCCTTGACGGCCCGCGCCTGCGACTTGGCCAGATACATCGAGACGGTGATGGCGGAAAACGGCACTGCCACCGCCACCAAGGCCTCAAGCTCCCACGGCCCCAGCAAGAAGGCCCCGCCCCAAACGGCCATCTCGACAAGGAAACGCAGCGCGCCAGCGCCCAATGAGAAAACCACGGCCACGGTCAAGCGCCAGGCCAGCGGTTCCCCGGCCGGGTAAAACGGCACCACGCCGGCGGCCCCCAAGAGCGCCGGGACGAAGGCGAAGGACCAAAGGCCGAAGACGTAGAGGCCAGCCCCCGGGGAGAAGGATGACACCAGAGCCGCCCAGCGCCAGACCGCGAACCACTCCAGGGTCAACGACAACGAGATGACCAGCAGAATCGACACCGCGAAGCTCAGATAAACCCAACGTTCCCCCCCTTTGTCGGTCGAACGCGGCTTGGACGCCACGGCCGGCTACTTCCGGGAGGTTTGCTGCAAGAACCTCAACACCGCCGCGACGCGAGGGGAAGCGTCGTGAGAAGTGATGCCCAAGGTTCGGTAGATCGCTTGGAGATGATTCTCTACCGAGCGCCTGGAAAGGCCAAGCAATTCGGCGGTGGTGGCGTTCGAGAAGCCCTGCGCCACCAGGCGCAGGACTTGGAGCTGCGCGGATGAGAGCTGGGAGACGGCGCTGCCCTCGCGCACAACCGACCGTTCGGTCAACTCGGGGTCGAGGATCACCTCGCCGCGGGCGGCCGCGTCAATGGAGCGGAAAAGCACGTCTTTGGTGACCGATGAACGCTTCGACAGGTACGACCAAGGCCGGGACACATTCGACCCGATCGACACCACCAAATCCATGACGTCATGGCTCGACAACAGCACAATGATGAGATTGGGATCGGCCCGCTGCATCGACACGCCCAAAGCGACGCCGTTGCCATCGCCCAAGGCCACATCCATCAGCACCAGGTCGACCGATCCGGGGGGGAATTTTGCTCGCGCGTCGGCGGCGCCGGAGGCCGATCCGACCACTTCAAGGCCGGGATGGGCCGAGGCCAAGTCGGTCAGCATTGACCGTAGCAAGTCCTCGTCCTCGATGATCCCGATCCGCACGGGAGAGGCCGCGGAATTCATGTGTCTCAAAGTAGCGCTTTTACCTACGGAGCGCACATCCAACCGGGCCCTTCAGGCGTTCACTACCCAAGCCCGGGGTCTAATCGACAGAAACGGTCCGGGGCCAGCATCACGGAAAACACTGGCCCCGGACCTGTAAAAGTGCCCGGATTAAAATCCGGTTATGGATCAGTAATCCATGCCGCCCATGCCGCCGTCCGGCGTGGCCGGCGCGGACTTCTCCGGCTTGTCCGCGACCACCGCTTCGGTGGTCAGGAACAGCCCGGCGATCGACCCGGCGTTCTGGAGCGCGGAACGGGTGACCTTGACCGGATCAGCGATCCCAGCGGCCATCAGATCCTCGTAGACGCCGGTCTCGGCGTTCAAGCCGACCCCGACAGCCGAGTTGGCGACCCGCTCGGCCACCACGCCGCCCTCAAGGCCGGCGTTCTCCGCGATCTGCTTCAGCGGCGCCGACAGCGCCACCTTGACAATGTTCGCGCCGATGGCCTCATCACCGCTGACGTCCAGATCCTTGAAGGCGTCCTTGCCGGCCTGCAGCAGAGACACGCCGCCACCGGCGACGATCCCTTCCTCGACAGCGGCCTTGGCGTTGCGCACAGCATCCTCGATGCGGTGCTTGCGCTCCTTCAACTCGACCTCGGTGGCGGCGCCGGCCTTGATGACCGCCACACCGCCGGCCAGCTTGGCCAGACGCTCTTGCAGCTTCTCGCGGTCGTAGTCAGAATCAGTCGACTCGATCTCCGAACGGATTTGGGAAACCCGCCCGGCGATCGCCTCGGCGTCGCCGCCGCCGTCAACAATCGTGGTCTCGTCCTTGGTGACAACCACCTTGCGGGCGGTGCCCAGCAGATCAAGGGTGGCGTTCTCCAGTTTCAGGCCGACCGTCTCGGAAATGACTTGCGCGCCGGTCAGCACGGCCATGTCCTGCAGCATCGCCTTGCGGCGATCGCCGAAGCCGGGCGCCTTGACGGCAACCGACTTGAACGAGCCGCGGACCTTGTTGACCACCAGCAGCGCCAGCGCCTCGCCGTCGACGTCCTCAGCGATGATCGCCAGCGGCTTGGAAGCCTGCGACACCTTTTCCAGCAGCGGCAGCAGGTCCTTGACCGAGCTGATCTTGGATTCGACCAGCAGGATGTAGGCGTCCTCAAGGACGGCTTCCTGGCGTTCGGCGTCGGTCTGGAAATACATCGACAGGTAGCCCTTGTCGAAGCGCATGCCCTCGGTCAGCTCCAGCTCCAACCCGAAGGTGTTGGACTCCTCGACCGTGATGACGCCCTCGTTGCCGACCTTGTCCATGGCCTCGGCGATCAGCGAGCCGATCGCCGGGTCCCCGGCCGAGATCGAGGCGGTGGCGGCGACTTCGTCCTTGCCCTCCACTTCCTTGGCCTGAGCCAACAGAGTCTTGACGACGGCATCGACGGCCTTGTCAATTCCCCGCTTGAGGGCGATCGGGTTGGCGCCGGCGGCCACGTTGCGCAGACCTTCGCGCACCAGGGCCTGAGCCAGAACCGTGGCGGTGGTGGTGCCGTCGCCGGCGACGTCATCGGTCTTCTTGGCGACTTCCTTGACCAACTCGGCGCCGATCTTCTCGAACGGCTCCTCCAACTCGATCTCTTTGGCGATGGACACGCCATCGTTGGTGATGGTGGGTGCTCCCCACTTCTTCTCCAGGACCACGTTGCGACCCTTCGGGCCAAGGGTGACCTTGACCGTGTCGGCCAGCTCGTTCAGGCCCCGTTCCATGCCGCGACGGGCATCCTCATCGAAGGCAATGATCTTAGCCATTCGTCTTTTCGTTTCCTTTGCTTGGTTGCCAAGGCGAACCGGCGCCCGCGACGGACGGCGCCGCCAGCCCGCGTTCACGTCACGCGAACCGATCAGCGCCTCACCAGGTTCGTTATCACTCCCATGGCGAGAGTGCTAATTCAATGGTTAGCACTCTACCACCGAGAGTGCAAGCCGGGTGACAGTTGATGTCGCCCCTCGGAGCGTGGTTGCTCACCACGCACCCAGAGGCACCCCGAGTAGGCGAAGCTCAGCTCAGGCGCAAAGGCCTCGGCCACATAGTGCGGCTAGCGCACGACCACCACAATGTTGCCGCCCGCCACCTGCGGGTTCAACTCGATCTGAGCGATCGACAGGGTGGCAGCGACCTGGTTGGCCGTGGCCAGTTGGGCGTCGGTCGAATAGTAGACGGTCGACGCGGCCGGATCGGCCGGGTTTGGCTCATAGGCCCAGCCGGCCTTGGTGAACCCCGCCGCCGTCAAGCTGTCCGCCGCCGCGGCGGCCGCGCCCTTGGTCACGCCGGCGTTGTAGACGGTCACGCTGATGGACTTGTCCGCCGCCGCAGCGGTCGGCTCCGCCGATGGCGCGGGCTCGGTCGGCGTGACCGGCTCGGGTTCGCTCGGCTCAGAGGTCACGGGCGTCTGGGACACGGGCGCGTCCGGCTGGTCGGCGGACGAAGTGACGGGAGACGGCGAAGAGGCCGGCGAGCCGCCCGGCAGCTTGTCCGCCAGGAAATGCACAGCCAAGAAGGTGATGCCCGGCACCAGCACAATCACCAGCAGGAACGGCCACACCCGGCTCCAGGCGCCACGCCGGGCGGCATGGACCTCTTTGGGCCTGGCGTTGAGGTCAACCTGGTCGAACTCATCAGGCGGGTAGGGGTATGCGTTCTTGCTCACGGTCTCCAAGCCTATAGGTTGATTGCTTTCTATCCGGGCGGATCCAAACGGCGCGCGGAGCGCGCCCGATGCCTCTCGAGGCGTTGGCGGCGCAGCCGCTTGACCAACTGGGGGTCAAAGGCCAGCGCCTCCTGGCTGTCGATCAAGCGGCTGAGCCGCTCGTAATACCGGGTTGGTTCGATGTCGAACAACTCCCGGATGGCGGTCTCTTTAGAGCCCTCGTAACACCAGTGCTGGCGCTCAAACATCAAGACCCGGCGGTCAACCTCACCAAGATTCGACCGCCGGCCGGCCCGCGCCGCCTGACCCATGAAACCTCCTCGGACCCCTAGCGCCCGCACCCGGGCACAGCTTCAGGAGTCATCGTAGATCACAGGCCAGCGGTTTCGGCCGCGACAGGGCCGTTCCCACGGTAACGTCTTTGACCATGAGCCAGCCCGCGCCGCTCGACCAGATCATCGATCCCGCCTGGGCTGACGCCTTGGCGCCGGTAGAACCGCAGATCAGAGCCATGGGACAGTTCCTGCGGGCCGAGAACGCGGCCAGGCGCGGCTACCTGCCGGCCGGCCAGAACGTCTTGCGCGCCTTCACCTACCCCTTGGAGCGGGTCAAGGTCCTGATCGTGGGCCAGGACCCGTATCCCACGCCCGGCCATCCCGTTGGCCTGAGCTTTTCGGTGGCGCCGGACGTGCGCCCGCTGCCCGGCTCGCTGCGCAACATTTTTCAAGAGTTGACGCACGATGCCGCCGTCCCGCCTCCCAGCAGCGGCGACCTGACGCCGTGGTGCGACCAAGGCGTCATGCTGCTCAACCGCGTGCTCAGCGTGGCGCCCGGCCGGCCGGGCTCGCACCGGGGCAAAGGCTGGGAGCAGATCACCGAGCACGCCATCGACACGCTGGTGCGGCGAGGCGGCCCATTGGTGGCGGTGCTGTGGGGACGCGACGCCGCCAACCTGGCCGCCCGGCTGGAGAATGTGGCCCGCATCGAATCAGCCCACCCCTCGCCGCTCTCGGCCAGCCGCGGCTTCTTCGGCTCGCGCCCCTTCACCCGCGCCAACGCGCTCCTGGCGGAACAGGGCGGCCGGCCGATCGACTGGCGCCTGCCCTGAACCGGCCCCGCGCCCGGCGCCACCCGGCGCTGGTTGGCGGGCGGACGGCATCGGCGGCGGTTGGTTGGCTGGCGACGAGCGCGGCCGGCGGCGTGTTATCGTTTCTCGCACCGCCCCCGCGCGCCCCGGGGCACCCAGCCGGGGTGGGCCCAACCGTCACGGCAGACCACGCGCGTCCGCCTCGAGACTTTGGAGAGACACCTTGGATGACGATCTGCGCCTGCTGGCCGAAGGCGGCCTGGCGGCCCGCCACCCGCTGTGGACGGCATCGGCGATCATTCTGTACTTGGCGTTCATGCTGTTCATTGGGTATCGCGCCTACCGCTCGACCGGAAACATCGACGATTACATGCTCGGCGGGCGCCGCCTGCGGCCGTCGGTGGCGGCCCTCTCGGCGGGGGCGGCGGACATGTCCGGCTGGCTGCTGATGGGGCTGCCCGGCGCGCTCTACGCCACCGGGCTGGTCGAGGTTTGGATCGCCATCGGGCTGACCGTTGGCGCCTGGTTCAACTGGAAGCTGGTGGCGCCGCGGCTGCGCGCCTACACCGAACTGTCCGGCGACTCGCTGACCATTCCGTCCTTCCTGGGCAACCGCACCCGCGACCAGAGCGGGGCGCTGCGCGTCACATCCGGCATCATCATCCTGGTTTATTTCACCTTCTACGTCTGCTCCGGCATGGTCGCCGCAGGCACCTTCGCCGAGTCGACCTTCGGCATCAAGGCGATTTGGGGGATCGTCGCGGTTGGCGGGGTGACGCTGGCGTACACGCTCTTCGGCGGGTTCTTGGGGGCCAGTTGGACCGACGTGGCGCAGGGGCTGCTGATGCTGGCGGCGCTGATCGCGGTGCCGATCATCGCCTTGGGCAAGGCCGGCGGGCCGATCGGCGTGGCCGAGAAAATCAACCAGTTGGACCTGGCCGCGGGTGTGCACCGGCTGAACATCTTTGTCGGTCCGGTGACCTGGGCCGGGATTGTCGCCATCATCTCCGCGGCGGCCTGGGGGTTGGGCTACTTCGGCCAGCCGCACATCATTGTCCGGTTCATGGCGTTGCGCACCCCGGCCGAGGCCAAAGCCGGGCGGCGGATCGGGATCGGCTGGATGACGCTGTCCGCCCTGGGCGCGGTCAGCGCCGGGCTGATCGGGATCGCCTACTTCGCCGACCAGCCGCTGTCCAACCCGGAGACGGTCTTCCTGTCCCTGGCGCAGGCGCTGTTCCACCCGGCGGTGGCGGGGTTGGTCCTGGCCGCCGTCCTGGCGGCGATCATGTCGACGATGTCGTCCCAACTGGTCGTCTGCTCATCGGCGTTGGTGGTCGATCTGCTGTCGCTGACCCGTTCGCGCCGCCGACAATTGACCAAGAGACAGGAGGTCATGGCCGGGCGCCTGGCGGTGCTGGCGGTGGCGGCGGTGGCCTTCGGCCTGTCGCTGACGGCTCAAGACACCATCCTTGGTCTGGTCGCCTTCGCCTGGGCCGGCTTCGGGGCGTCCTTCGGGCCGGTCATCCTGCTGTCGCTGTACTGGCGGCGGCTGACCAACTGGGGAGCGCTCGCCGGCATGATCGCCGGCGCCGCCACCGTCTTCATCTGGGGAAACATTGACGCGCTGTCCGGGGCCATGTATGAGATCGTGCCCGGGTTCATCCTCAACGGGCTGGTGGCCGTGGTGGTGTCGCGGTTGACCCCGACGCCGCCCCAGGAAGTGGCGCGCGAGTTCGCGGCCGCCAGCGCGGCGGCCGCGACCAGACCGTGAGTCCGGCCGACCTGGGTCTCAAGTGTTGGACCAGCCGTCAAATGTTGGACCAGCGGCCAGGGATGTCCGCGCCGCAATCCGGGCAGCGCCCGGTGGCCGTCAGGCCCTGGCGGCGGACGCGGTAGCCGTCCCTGACCACCAGAACGGCGCCACAATCCGGGCAGAAAGTTGTCGAGCCCTCGGCGTCTTGGACGTTGCCCAAGTAGACGTGGCGCAAGCCGTTGGCGCGGGCTTGGCGGCGGGCTCGGCGCAGAGTCGCCAACGGCGTCCTGGGGCGGTCCAGCATGCGCGCGGCCGGATGGAACGCCGACAGGTGAAGCGGCACGTCCGGTCCCAGCTCTGAGGCGATCCAGCCAGACAATTGGTCGATCTCAGCCTCAGAGTCATTCAGGCCCGGGATCACCAAGGTGGTGACCTCCGTCCAGACGGAGGTCTGGTGGACCAGGTGGCGCAGCGTCTCTTGGACCACTTCGAGCCGGCCGCCGGTGATCCGGCGGTAGAAAACAGGATCGAAAGACTTCAGGTCGATGTTGGCGGCGTCCATCGCCCCGAACAGATCCGCCGCCCCGGCAGGGGTCACATAGCCGGCGCTGACGGCAATGTTCTTGAGCCCGCGCCCGCGGGCGGCCACGGCCGCGTCGACCGCGTACTCGGTGAAGATGATCGGGTCGTTGTAGGTGTACGCCACCGCCTCGCAGCCGGCGGCCACCGCCGCCTGATCGATCTGCTCCGGCGAAGCCCTGGCCATCAGCAAATCCATGTCCCGGGCGGTTGAGATCTGCCAGTTCTGGCAGAAGCGGCAGCCCAGGTTGCACCCAGCCGTCCCAAAGGAAAACACCCGCGACCCCGGCAGAAAATGATAAAGAGGCTTCTTCTCAACCGGGTCGTTGGCGAAGCCAGAACTGCGCCCATAAGTGGTCAACTCCAAGGCGCCGCCAATGTTCTGCCGCACGAAACAAAATCCGCGCTGACCCGGGCGCAAGCGACAGTAACGCGGACACAAGTCGCATTGGACGCGCCCGTCCGCCGCCGTGTGCCAGTGCCGCGCCCGGGTCACGGCAACCCTGGACGTTCCTCGAACGCAGTCACCGTGTAACGCCAAACACGCACCTCCAGGTCCCAGTAGCCGGCCGGCAGGCCGGCCTTGCGGACAAGTTGGGACAAGAACAACTCGGCGGTCGGCAATTGCTCCCAGACCTGGGGCAGGAAAGTCCCGCGACGCCCCCGGGCCTGAAGGATCAACCCGTCCACGCCGGGGCGAAGCCGGGTCAGCAGATCGGCCCGATCCGTGAACTCCAGCGGCTCGGGCTGGCTCAAGACCGAGACCTCAATATCAGTGCCGTCCAGTTCGGCCGGGCGCAGGGGCGCGAAGCGCGGATCGCCCAGCGCCGCGTCGACGGCGTTGGCTTGGACATCGGCGCCGAGCGGCCGGTGAGCCTCCAAAGAACCGATGCAGCCACGCAGATCGCCGCCCTGGGTCAGGGTGACGAAGGCGGCGCCCGGCTCGGCCAAGAAACCCGCCCAATCGCGGGCCGCCGGCCTGCGGCCGGCCAGCGCGCCGGCGATCGCCTCCCGGGCCAAGCCGGTCAAGACCGGACCTGCGTCCCCAGGCAGTTCAGACGGCATCGGGCAACTCCTCTCGGTAGGCGATGGCGGCGTAACCGACAACGGCTGAACGCCGCCCGGCGGTGTCGCCGGAATTGCGATAGTCCAACACCTGCGGCCGCAGCGAGCGCCGCCTGGCCGCCTCGGTCAAGCCGTTGACGGGGTAGACGCCGCAGGCCTGATCGCTGCTGATGGTTGGGGACAGGGCCATGACCTCTGCCAATGTCTCCTGATCAGCGCGGCGGGCGAGATCGTAGGGCAAGTAGTGGCTGAGGTCGGAACTGACCACCACCAGGGTCTCGGGGCCGCCCCAGACCGCCTCCAAGGCGCCGGCCACGTCAGCCGGAGAGACCCAGCCCACCGCCAGGGGCAGGACCGGCGTGTCGGGGCCGAGGACCGTTTGGATGAACGGCAGGTGGACTTCCAAAGAATGCTCATGGGCGTGAACCTCGGGGCTGACGATCACATCCGGGTGGGCCGAGAGGGCTTCTGCCGCCTCGCGCCAGACCGGCACGTCGCCCAGCGGCGTGCTCAGGAAATCAGCGCCGGGCAGCGCCAGATAGGGGCTGCCGACCTGGTGGCAGGGCCCCAGCAGCACCACCCGTTCGTAATGGCCGTCGAGGGCGGCGTAGCCGATGGCGGCCGTCAAACCGGAGTAGTCGTAGCCGGCGTGCGGCGCGATCAGCGCCTTGACCTTGGCCCCGCCGGGGACGCCGACGGGGACGCCGACGGAGGCGCCGACGGGGACGCCGACGGGCAGGCGGCGCGCCTCGGCCAGCAGGCCGTCGACTTTGGCCGCGAGTTGATCGCGGCGGCCAGGATAGAAGCTTCCGGCGACCGCCGGCGGGCGCACAGTGGCCATGACTTCAATCGTAAGGCCGCAAGCGCCGCCCGATGCCGCTCAGGCGGTGCCGGATCCCTCCGCGACGGCGATGGCGGCGCGCCCGGCTTCGAGCCTGGCCACCGGCACGCGGAAGGGCGAGCAGGAGACGTAGTCGAGGCCGACCCGGTTGAAGAAGTGGATCGAGGCCGGATCGCCGCCATGTTCGCCGCAGACGCCCAGGCCGATCTCCGGCCTGGTCTGGCGACCCAGTTTGACGCCCCGCTCAACCAATTGGCCAACCCCTCTGACGTCGATCGTCTCGAACGGCGAGACCTGGAAGACCCCCAACTCCAGATAGCGGTCGAAGAAGCCGCCCTCGACATCGTCGCGGGAGAAGCCCCAGGTGGTTTGGGTCAGGTCATTGGTGCCGAAGGAGAAGAACTCGGCCGCCCGGGCGATCTCATCGGCCGTCAGGGCCGCGCGCGGCAACTCGATCATGCAGCCGACAGGGATGAAGAGTTCCTCGCCCTCGGATTCGGAGACCTCCTTGATGATCCGCTCCGCCTCCTCGCGCACCAGGTCCAGCTCCACATAGGCGCCAGCCAGCGGCACCATGATCTCCGGCTTGGGCGACAGGCCGGACCGGATCAGTTGGGCGGTGGCCTCGGCGATGGCGCGGACCTGCAGGGCGAACAGGCCAGGCACCGTCAGGCCCAGGCGCACGCCGCGCAAGCCGAGCATCGGGTTGGACTCATGCGACCGCTCGACGGCCACCAGCAACTCGTGCTCCGCGTCCGAGACGATCTGCCCGCGAGCCTCGCGTTTGGCGATGGACACCGACAACTGGGTCAGATCCGGCAAGAACTCATGCAGCGGCGGGTCGATCAGGCGGACCGTGGTGTGCAAGCCGTCCATGGCCGTCAACAGTTCGATGAAGTCCTGGCGCTGCAGCGGCAGGAGCGCGTCCAGGGCGGCAGCGCGGACGGCGCCATCGTGCGCCAAGATCAGCCGCTCGATCAGCTTGCGGCGGTCGCCCAAGAACTGATGCTCGGTGCGGCACAAGCCAATTCCTTGCGCGCCCATGCGGCGGGCGCGAGCGGCGTCCTCACCGTTGTCGGCGTTGGCGCGGACCTTGAGCCGGCGCACGGCATCGGCGTGGCCCAAAATCCGGTGCACGGCCATGACCAGCTCGGCGGCCGGGCCGTCCGCGCCGGCCCCGGCCAGGGCCTTCTCCAGGCCCTCGTCCAAGTACTGAAAGACCGGCGAGGCCACCACCGGCACATTGCCAAGGAAGACCTCGCCGGTGGAGCCGTCGATGGCGATGACGTCGCCCTCGGCCACGGTCACGCCGCCAACTTCGAACCGGCGCGCCGCCGGATCGACGGCCAGGGCCTCGGCCCCGACCACGCAGGTTGTGCCCATCCCCCGGGCGACCACGGCGGCGTGCGAGGTCTTGCCGCCGCGCGCGGTCAAAATGCCGACCGCTGCGATCATGCCGGAGAGGTCGTCTGGGTTGGTCTCGCGCCGCACCAGGATGACCGTGCGGCCTTCGGCCGCCCACTGGACGGCGGTCGGGGAGTCGAAGACGGCCTGGCCAACGGCCGCGCCGGGCGACGCCGCCATGGCCTTGGTCAGCAGTCTCTTCGCGGCTGAGGGGTCGAACTGGGGGAACATCAAGTTGCTGAGCTGGTCGCCGGTGACCCGGTCAAGGGCGGTGTCGAGGTTGATCAGCCCCTCGTCGACCAATTGAATGGCGATTTTGAAGGCGGCGGCGGCGGTGCGCTTGCCGACGCGGGTTTGCAGCATCCAGAGTTTGCCGCGCTCGACTGTGAACTCGATGTCGCAGAGGTCGCGGTAGTGGTTCTCCAGCGTGGTCATGATCTGGCGCAGCTGTTCGTAGCTGGTGGCGTCGATCTTGGCCATGTCGTCAAGGGACAGCGTGTTGCGGATGCCCGCCACCACGTCCTCGCCTTGGGCGTTGGGCAGGTAATCGCCGTAGGCGCCGGGGTGGCCGGTGGCCGGGTCGCGGGTGAAGGCGACGCCGGTGCCGGAGTCCGGCCCCAGGTTGCCGAAGACCATCGATTGAACGTTGACGGCGGTGCCGAGTTCGTCGGAGATGCGCTCGCGGCGCCGGTAGATCTTCGCCCGATCGGTGTTCCAGGAGTTGAAGACGGCCACCACGGCGGCGTCGACTTGGGCTCGGGGGTCTTGCGGGAAGGCCTGGCCGGTTTGGCCGGCGACGATCGCTTTGAAGGTGGCGACCAGGTCTTGAAGGTCGGCGGCGGTCAGGTCCACGTCGGAGGCGGCGCCGACGGCGCGCTTCTTGGCGTCTAGCGCTTCGGCGAAAAGGTCACCATCAATGTCAAGCACAGTTTTGCCGAACATTTGTATGAGACGCCTGTAGGAGTCCCAGGCGAACCGCTCGTCGCCCGCGAACTCGGCCAGGCCGAGGACCGATTGATCGTTGAGGCCAACGTTGAGGACGGTCTCCATCATGCCGGGCATGGAGAACTTCGCGCCCGAGCGCACCGACACCAGCAGCGGCTCGCTGGCGGCGCCGAGCTTGCGCCCAAAGGTCGCCTCCAGCACGTCAATGGCGGCCGTGACCTGCCCGGCGAGTTCCTCCGGGTTGGAACCGTGATGCATGTAGAAGCGGCAAGCCTCGGTCGTGATGGTGAAGCCGGGCGGCACCGGCAGCCCCAGCCCGGTCATCTCGCCAAGATTGGCACCCTTGCCCCCCAGCAAGTCCTTTTGATCTTTGTTGCCTTCAGTAAAGCTGTAGACGTACTTGGGCACGTTTGAACCTTCCACCTTTGCTTGTTGAATCGCTGGAACTCCGCCAGCCCCGGTACAGCTTAGTCCTCCTCCAGGGCGCAGTCGGGGCCAAGGACCCCGGGCCAGTCTTGAAGCCCGCCCGATGCCGTGGGCGGAGTCTCGGCGCCGGCCCGCCTTGGGACCGGGGCCATTGGGTAGCATGAGGCGGTGCCGACAAGTCCGTCCGGCCGGGGCCTCGATGGGCGCCCGAGGCTGCGCTGGCTGGCCGCGCGCGAGGGGCCGGAGGCGGCCTCGTGGGCGTCCAGCCCGGCGGTGCGCCGTTCGATGCAGGCCAATCGCAGCCGCGACACCGGCCCGGAGCTGGCCTTGCGCAAGCTGCTGTTCGCGCGCGGCCTGCGCTATCGCGTGGCCTACCGGCCGCTGGCGGACAAGCGGGTGACTGTCGACATCGCCTTTCCCGGCGCCCGCGTGGTGGTGCTGGTGGACGGGTGTTTCTGGCACGGCTGCCCGGAGCACCACCGGGCGCCGAAGGCGAACGCCGACTACTGGCTGGCCAAGATCAACCGGAACATGGCCAGGGACGCGGCGGTGGTCGAGCGCCTGGAGGCGGCGGGCTGGCGCGTGCTGCGCTTCTGGGAGCACGAGGATTTCGCGGCCGCAGCCGAGGCGGTCGAGCGGACGGTGCGGCGGACGGCGGGTGAGCGGACGGCATCGGACGAATGCGGTCATGATAGTATGTAACGACATTCTGACCGCCGGGTGATGGCGCTAAGCACGCCGAGCTGAGACTGCGAGCAAAGGAGCAAACGATGAGAATCGCGGCCGCGCCGATTTCCTGGGGAGTGTGCGAAGTGCCTGGTTGGGGCCACCAACTGACCCCCGAACGGGTCCTCAAGGAAATGGCAGAAGTGGGGATCGAAGCGACAGAGTTCGGCCCAGACGGATTCCTGCCCGAGGCGCCGGAGGCGAAGGCCGCCACGCTCAAGGCCTACGGGCTGAAGGCCGTGGGCGGCTTTGTGCCGGTCGTGGCCCACAAACCCGACCACGATCCCCTGCCCGAGGTCGACCGGGCGCTCGACTCGTTCGTGGCCGCCGGCGGCGACGTGCTGGTGCTGTCCGCCAACTCCGGCCAGGACGGTTACGACTCGCGCCCGGCGCTGACGGACGCCGGCTGGGCCACCATGTTCGCCAACCTCGACCGCCTGGGGCAGGCCGCCGCCGCCCGCGGGGTCAAGGCCTGCCTCCACCCGCACGTCGGCACCATGGTGGAGACCGCCGATGACGTGCGCCGAGTTGTGGCCGGATCGTCAATTCCGCTCTGCCTCGACACCGGCCACCTGCTGATTGGCGGCACCGATCCGGTGGCCCTCGCCCGCGAACACGCCGACCGCGTTGTCCACGTTCACGCCAAAGACGTCGACATGACGCTGGCGAGCCGCGTCCAAGATGGCCGCTTGACCTACCAAAAGGCCGTCAGCCAGGGACTCTACACGCCATTGGGCCAAGGCGACATCGACTTCAAAGCGATTGTCGCAGCCCTCGACAAGGCCGGATTCGACGGCTGGTACGTCATGGAACAAGACACCATCTTGGACGCCGAACCGACCGGCGAAGGCCCGCTGGCCAACGTCAGGGCCTCGATCGCCTTCCTGGCGGGCCTCGCCTGAGCGAGGCGCGCCAGCCCCGCGCGGGGCCGTCCGGACCTGGGATTCTTGGGGGGGTTCCAGATCCGGTCGATTCCGCGCTAGGCTCGTGTCACACACAGACCGTGGGTGGACCCCGCACCGACACTGAGGTCGCGCGCCTGGCTTGACCGCCGGCTGTCCGCCCCCTTAGACAAATCGCTCGACCTGAGGAGATAGAACTAATGCGTGGTTTTGGCATGCACTCAATCAACGACCTTGGCTGGATCGAAAAGGACAGGCCGGCCTGCGGGCCGCTCGACGCCATCATCCGACCGACAATCATTGCCCCCTGTTCCTCCGACACCCACGTGGGACACGGCGGCTCGGGACCGAAAACCGACCTCATCCTGGGGCACGAGGCCGTCGGCATAGTCGACGAAGTTGGCGCCGGCGTCACCCGTTTCAAGGTCGGCGACCTGGTCGCCGTCCCCTGCGTGACCCCGAACTGGCTCTCGCGCGGCGTGCAGAACTACCGGTCCTTCTCGCATGACCGCGGGATGTTCGGATCATTCAAGTTCCTGGGCGAGAAGGACGGCGTCATGGCCGAATACTTCCACGTCAACCAGGCCGATCCGAACCTGGCGCACATTCCCGAAGGCGTCGCCCCGGAAGCGGCCCTGATGACCGTGGACATGATGTCGACCGGCTTCCACGGCGCCGAACTGGCCGAGATTGAGATCGGCGAGAAAGTCGTGGTGATCGGGATTGGGCCAGTCGGCCTGATGGCCATCGCCGGCGCCGCTCTCAGCGGCGCCAGCCAGATCTTCGCGGTCGGGACCAGGCCCAAAGCCGCCGAAGTCGCCCTCGCCTACGGCGCCTCGCAGATCATCTCCTACAAGGACGGACCGCTCGACGCGCAGGTGCTGGAGGCGACCGGGGGCAAAGGCGTGCACAAGGTTGTCGTCGCCGGCGGCGGGACGCAGACGTTGGCCGAGGCCGTGCGCATGACCCGGCCCAACGGCATCGTCTCCAACGTCAACTTCCTCGACATCAGCGACCAGATCACCCTGGCCGCGCTCGACTGGGGCCTGGGCATGGCCGACAAGGACATCCGCGGCAGCTTCTGCCCCGGCGGCGGCAAGCGCATCCAGCGGCTGCTGAACATGATCGAATACGGGCGGATCGACCCGACCAAGATGATCTCGCACCGCTTCCACGGCTTCGACGCCATCCCTGAGGCCTTCAAGCTGATGGACACCAAGGCGCCCGACCTCATCAAACCGATCGTCTACCTCGACTGAGCGGTGGCCGCCCGCCGCTGAACGAGTCAGTGGCTGATTGGGTCAGTGGCGGAACGAGTCAGTGGCTGAACACGTCAGTGGCGGGCGGCGAAATTAAACGACGCCTTGGGGCTGTGATCGGGGGCCGGCCAACGCCGGGTGGCGACCTTCGCCTGGGTGTAGAAGTCCACGGCCTGCGGCCCATAGACGTGGAAGTCGCCGATCAGCGAGTCCTTCCAGCCGCCGAAGGAGTGAAACCCGACCGGCACCGGGATGGGCACGTTGATGCCGATCATGCCCACCGTGACGGCGCGCTCGAAGCGGCGCGCCGCCTCCCCGGCGCCGGTGAACAAGGCCGCGCCGTTGCCATAGGGGTTCGCGTTGATGAGGGCTATGCCCTCATCAAGATCGCGGATGCGAACAACCGCCAAAACCGGCCCGAAAATCTCCTCGGCGTAGGCGCGCATGGCGGGCGTGACGGCATCGAGCACCGTTGGGCCGGTGAAAAAGCCGCCCTCAAGACCGGTCGGCCTCAAACCCCGGCCGTCCAACGCCACCCTGGCGCCGGCGGCGGCGGCGGCCGAGACGATCTCCTCGGCCCGGTCGCGGGCGCGGGCCGAAATCATCGGCCCCATGTCCGCCGCCGGGTCGTCGCCGGCGGCCACCGTCACAGCCTTGGCCTTGGCCACCACGCGCTCCACGAACTCATCCGCGATGGCGTCCTCGACCGCCACCACCGACAACGCCATGCAGCGTTGCCCGGCGGCGCCGAACGCGGCGGCGACCACCGAATTGGCGGCGAACTCGGCATCGGCGTCAGCCAGGACGATGGCGTGGTTCTTGGCCCCTCCAAGGGCCTGGACGCGCTTGCCGGCGGCGACCGCCGCGGCATGAATCTGCCTGGCGACCGGGGTCGAGCCGACAAACGAGACCGCGTCCACCTGCGGGTGCGTGATCAGCCGGTTGACCACATCGGGGCCGCCCTGGAGGACCTGGAAAAGGCCGCTCGGCAGGCCCGCCCGGTCCCACAGCTCGGCCAGGCGCACGGCGGCGGACGGATCCTGCGGCGACGGCTTGAGAATGAAGGCGTTGCCGGTGGCGATGGCCATGGGCGACATCCACAGGGGCACCATCACCGGGAAGTTGAACGGCGTCACCCCCACGGCCACGCCCAGCGGCTCGCGCCAACTCGCCACATCGACCCCGGTGGCGACCTGGGGCGAGAACTCGCCCTTCAGCAGCTGCGGGATGCCGCAGGCGAAGTCCACGACCTCCAAGCCCCTGGCGACCTCGCCCTTGGCGTCGCTCAGCACCTTGCCCTGTTCGCGGCTGACAATGGCGGCGAGGTCGTCGCCGGCCTCGGCCAGCAACTGGCGGAACCTGAACAGGACGGCGGCGCGCCGCCCCAGCGGCACCTGCGACCAGCTCTCGAAGGCGGCGCGCGCCGCCGCCACCGCCGCTTCGACGTCCGGCGGCCCGGCCTCAGCCACCTTTGCGATCACCCGGCCGGTGGCTGGATTTCGCACCAGCAGCGGCTCGGCTCCGGGCGTTGCGGCAGTGCGGCCGGCGATCACATTCGGCACTACGGGCTGACTCACGGGTTCTCCTAACGGTTGCCGCGCGCTGGCGACGTTGAGCTGAGAAACTGGCGGCACGGCATCGGCGGGCTCACCCGCCGGTCCCCGTCCGGTCAGACGCCAAAAGGCAGTCTGGGATCGAGGCTTTGGCCTTCGAGGGTCTGGCGGATCCAGGCGTGGTCGGGATGGTCGACGGTGCGCCAGGCGCGCTCGCGGCCCGGGCCGGCCATGATGTTGAGGTAGTAGAGGTCGTAGCCGGGGGCGGCCATCGACGGGCCGTGCCAGCCGAACGGCACCAGCACCACGTCGCCGTCGTGGACTTCGGCCAGGACGTCGATCTCGCGGCCGGGCGAGGCGCTGACGCGCTGATAGGCGAGCGGCGCGCCCTGGCCCTGGGCGATGGAACGCATTTGGAAGTAATAGATTTCCTCGAGCGCGGTCTCGACGCCTTCCAGTTCTTCGTCGTGTTTGTGCGGCGGGTAGCTGGACCAGTTTCCGGCCGGGGTGATGACCTCGCAGGCGATGATCGATTGCGCCGCCAACGTGCCGGGCGTGCCAAAGTTGCGGACTTCGCGCGAGCAGGCGCCGGCGCCACGCAGTTCCACCGGCACCGCGCTGGCCGGTTGGTGGGTCGCCGGGCGGGCCTCGGTCGCCGCCGCCTCGCAGACGGCGACGCGGCCCTCGCCGCTGAGGCGCAGCCCCTGGCCTGGGCCGACGTAGGCGGTGTCGCTCGGCCCGGTCCAGACTGAGGGACGGCCGGCGAGCACGATGCCGTCGCCGCCGTCTGGGAGCACCGTGAACGCCCCGCTCAGGGGCAGGACCACGCGCTCAACCGGGCCGGCCGGCAGGGACAAGGTTTGCCCCTGGCTGAGTTCGGCAACTTTCAAGCCGGTGTGCTCCCAGCCCTCGGTCGCCGAATCGATCACCGTGGTCCAGCCCTCCAGCGCCGCGCTGCCCTTGGGGTAGTACCAATTGGCCATGTCTGCCTCCTCGCTGCTCACATCTGACCATAGTCCGTTCGTTGGCGGCGCCAGCGCTGACGCGCTGTCCTCTCGCCTGCGGACCCTTAAGTCATTATGTCCTAACATTAGGCCCTTTGTCCAGTCCGGGGCGGGCGATTGTGGCTATTGTGCCGGCTGGGCCGCTGGGCGGCTGGGCCGCTGGGCCGCTGGGCCGCTGGGCGGCTGGGCGGCTGGGCCGCTGGGCCGCTGGGCGGCTGGTCGGCTGGGCTCGCGCGTCGTGGTGACTCGACCGGCCAAGCTTTGTTATCCTGAATGATCGGTTGTAATAACAATCTACTTTCACTGTCGAAACCCCCCGGGAGTTCTCATGGTGCCCGCCGAAGTCATCCCCAACGTCACGCTGGATCGCGGATCGCCGGTTCCGCTCTACCACCAGGTCGCCAGCCAACTGGAGGCGTCCATCCAGGCCGGAACCATCCCGGTGGGCGCGCGACTCCTGAACGAGATCGAACTGGCCACGCGCCTGGGCGTGTCCCGCCCGACCATCCGACAAGCCATCTCGCAGTTGGTCGACGCCGGCTTGGTGGTCCGCCAACGAGGCGTCGGCACGCTTGTGGTCAGCGCCTCGATCGTCAGGCCGGTCGCGTTCACATCCTTCTTCGACGACATGGCCGCCGCCGGACTGGAGCCGAGCACCGCCACGCAATCGCTCAAGCGCGTCACCCCGGACGCGGAGATGGCCGCGCTCTTCGGCTCGGACGAAGAACTGATCGAGATTGTGCGCCTGCGCGGCGCCGGCGGCAGCCCCATCGCCCTCATGCGCAACTGGATACCACGCCGGTTCGAGGCCATCACCGTCGAGGCGCTGAACCAGCACGGTCTCTACGAACTCATGCGCGCCCAAGGCGCCTCGCTGCGGACCGCCACCCAGTTGATCGGCGCCCGCGCCGCCACCGCCGCCGAGGCGGCCCTGCTCGACACCGCCCGCGGAGCCCCCTGCGTCACGATGAAACGGTACGCCCGCGACCACCTGGGCGAATTGATCGAACTCGGCGATCATCTCTACCGGGGCGACAAGTACCACTTCACATCGACCCTGACCGCGCCCTGAGCGCGCCCTGACCGCGCCCTGAGCCGCCTTGGCCTCCTGGGCTCCCTGGGCTCCCTGGGCTCCCTGGGCTGCTTGGCCTTGGGGGCTGGCCGGTCAGCGGTTGAAGGTGGTGCGGCCAGTGGGCGCCGGGACCTCGGTCCAGGCGCCGGAGGCGGCCGAGGCGACGGCGGCGGCAGCGATCCGGGAGGTCGCCAAGGCGTCCGCGACCGACGCGGACAACTGCTCGCCTGAAACCACCGAGCGCACGAAACGCGAACCCTCAATGGTCTTCAGATCATCGAAGGACAGGCCCATGCCAGCGCCGGGCTGGAAACGGGCGAAGTCCCCAAAACGGTGGTCGGACAGGCCGCGGGTGAAACCGTAGTCACGGGCGGACGGGTCAGAACAGATCTCGATCTCATTCATCCGCTCGAAATTCCAACTGATCGCCCCGGCCGTGCCGCGAACGGTGATGCCATAATCGCAGCGCGCGCCCACCCCCACACGGGTCGACTCAAAGGTGGCGACCACACCAGAGGCGAACCTGGCCAAGACAGCCGCATAGTCCTCGTTCTCCACCGGGAGCAACCGAGCGTCATCGGACACCTGTGCGTTGTGACCGGTCCCGGCGCCAGGCTCGGGGCGTTCGGTGATGAACGTCTCCGTCAACGCCGAAACCCCGCTGACCGGCGAACCGACCAAATACTGCGCCAAATCGAAACCATGCGACAACAGATCCCCAAGGACGCCCGTGCCGGCCTTCGCCAACTCGAAACGCCAGGTCCTAGCCCCGCGCGGGTCGGCCGAATAGTCGGCGTCGAGTTTGCAATGGACGTTGGTGACCCGGCCGATGGCGCCCTGGCTGATCAACCGCTTGGCGTGCTCGACGGCCGGGGCGTGCCGATAGGTGAAGCCAACCCCCGTGACCAGCCCGGCGGCATCGGCGGCGGCGACGACATCGGCGGCCTCGGCGGCGCTGACGCCCATCGGCTTCTCGATCCAAAACGGCTTCCCGGCGGCGGCCGCCGCCAGCGCGAACTCGCGGTGCAGGTAATTGGGCGCGCAGATGGAAACGGCCTCGACCTCTGGATGGGCCAAGACCTCGCGGTAATCGGCGGTCGCCTGGCGGTAGCCGAACTGGCGCTGGGCGGCGTCGGTGTTGGCCTCAACCGGATCGCCGACTATCACCAACTCCGGGGTCACGCCCAAATCGGCGTACTTGTCCGGGATCGCCAGGTAGGCCCGGGAATGGAGCCGGCCCATCCAACCGGCGGAAATCAGGCCAATCCCAAGGCGGCGCGTGGCGGTGTCAGTCATTGTCTCACTCCTTGTCAGTGCGTCAGTGGGTCAGTGGGTCAGTGCGTCAGTGCGGAATCCGCCCGGAGGCGAAGTTCCACTCGATCTGCTCCAGGGACTTGCCCTTGGTCTCCGGCAGGTACTTCAAACCCCAGACGATCGCCGCCGCCCCCAAGGCCGCGAAGACGTAGAAGGTCGAGGCGATGCCGATCCCGTCATCTGAGACCGCCCACGGAAAGAGCAAGGTGATGATGAAGTTCGTCACCCACATGCAGGCCACGGCGGTGCCCATGGCCAAGCCGCGGACCCGCGAGGGGAAGACCTCGGCCAGCAGGCACCAGGTCGCCGGGCCGACGGCGCCCTGCATGAAGGCCAGGAAGGTGACCGTCAGGCCCAGGACCACATAGGCCTTGAGGCTGGATTCGGGCATGGCGTTGGCGACGGCGCCGATGGCGACGTGGGCGCAGGTGGTCCCGACCAGGCCGATCAGCACCAGTCGGCGACGCCCCACAAAACCGAGCAGCCAGATGCCGACCAGCATGGCGATGACCGAGATGAGGCCGTTAGCGGTGTTGACGAGGATGGCCTCATCGATGTCGACGCCCGATTTCTGAATGATCTGGGTGCCGTAGTACATGACCGAGTTGACGCCGGTGATCTGGTTGATGACCGCTATGCCGATCCCAATCAGCAGGCAGCGCTTGATCCAGGAGACGGCCAACAGGTCGCCCCAGGTGGCCCGGTCTTGTTCGGACTCGCGTTTGACGACCTCCAGGATCTCATCCAATTCGGCCTGGGCCGTGCCCGGGGCGCGCACCGATTCGAGCACCCTGAGGGCTTCTGCGTGGCGGCCTTTCATGGCGTACCAGCGGGGCGACTCCGGCATCAGCTTCATGCCGATCCACAACGCCAGCGCCGGGATGACAGCCATCGCCAGCATCACCCGCCAGGTGTGGCCGGACCCGCCCAACACCTGCGCCAGGACCGCGTTCGAGACGAAGGCCAAGAACTGCCCGCTGACGATCATCAATTCGTTGCGCGTGACCAGGCGGCCGCGCCGGTCGGCCGGGGAGATCTCCGCCAGGTAGACCGGCACCGTCACGGAGGCGCCGCCAACCCCCAGGCCAAGCACGATCCGCGCGATGGTCATGATGTAGCGGTCCGGGGCCAGCGCGCAGCCGGCCGCCGCCACCGTGAACACCACCGCCAGGATGAGGATGGTTTTCCGCCGCCCGATGCCGTCCGCCAGCCGGCCGCCGCTGAGCGCGCCGATGGCGGCCCCAGCGATCAAAGACGAGGCCACAATCCCCTGCCAGAGCGGGTTGAGATCGAGTTGGCCGGGGGTGGCCATGAACGGCAGGGCCCCGTTGATGACGCCGGTGTCGAATCCGAACAACAGGCCGCCAAAGGTTGACACCAGCACCGCCGTCCGCAGCGCGGAACGGTACTTGTGGTCGCTGTTCAGTTGTGGTTTGCGATTAAGTTGTTCTTCCGGGGCGACCTGGGAAACTGCCATAGTCTCGATAACTCCTGTGGATCTTTCATTGCGGGTGGTTTGGGCGCGGCGGGGCGGGCGCTGTCAGGGCGCCGGGATCAGGACCTCGCGCACCAGGGCGTCGAGCCCCGCGTCGGCGTCGAGGAATTGGCGCAGAGTCTTGCGGGTCGCCCCGAAGCTGTCGAACTCCGCCGGGGTCAAGCCGTCCGGCTCGTAGGCCCGGCGGAACTCGGGGACGCGGTCAAGCAGGCCGCGCAAGATGTGGTCCGCCACAGGGGCGTCCATCCGCGCCGGCAGCTCAAGCTGGTTGTCGTTGATCAGCGCCTGCCAGCCAAACGGCGGTGACACCACAACATTGCCGCCGACGAACTCCGTCAAATGCATGACGTTCCGGAAGGCGGCCGAGAGCAGGCGCGCGCTCAGGCCGAGTTCTTGAAAGACCCGGTGGGCGCGTTTGAAGGCGGCCACCCCGGCCCATTCCAAGTAACCCGGGTCGATGGCGATGCGGTCGCGTTTGACCACGTCACGCATCCAATCATCGAGACGGCCGACCATGATGGTGACGACCGGACCCATGGTCGAGGTGTCGAGGCCGGCGGCCTGGCGCCGCTTCAGACCGCGTTCGATGGCCTGGCCGGCGGCCACGGCTTGGGCGGCGGTGAATGAGACGGTGACGTTGACCGAGACGCCGCGGTAGGTCGCCTCCTCGATCGCCACCAGCCCGGTGGCGGTGGCAGGAATCTTGACGATGATGTTGTCCGCCAGCTTTGAGAAGCGTTCCGCCTGGTCAGCCAGGGCTTCGGGGTTGCGGTGCAGCCGCGGGTCGGTCTGCACCGACAACCGCCCGTTGACGCCGTCGTATTCGGCGAAGGCCGGCTCGAGCAGTTTGGCGGCTTCAACGGACAGTTCCTCGACCACCTTCCAGCCCAGTTCGGACTCTGTGGCGGTGGGGTGGCCGGCAGCCAGCTCAGCGATGCGCGCCCGCCAGCGCGGTTGGTCCGCCTTGACGCAATTGAGGGCGATCACCGGGTTGCAGGTGGCGCCGACCGCCCCCCAGGCGATCGCCTGCGCCAACTCGCGCGGGTCGGCTGAGTCGTTCCAGAGCGCGGTCGGCTGAGTCTTGGTCATTTGCAGCAACGGGCTGGCCGTTGCGACAGCGGCAGTCATGGTGTTTCCCTTTCCGGCGATGGCTTGATGAGTGGGCGCTGGTTGGCCTTGGCGGCCACATATTCGGCCCGAGCCTTGGCGGTCGACTCCAGGCTTGAGACCTCCGCCACCGGCACGTCCCACCATGAGTCGTTGGGCGGGTTCGGCCCCTCCAGGTCGGTCTCGATGTAGATCATGACCGGCCCGCTGGCGGCGACCGCCTGGCGGTAGGCGTCCTTGAAGTCCGCGATGGTGCGGGCCTTGATGACTTCCAGCCCCCAACTGGCGGCGTTGGCGGCGATGTCGACTGGTGTGGGCGGCCCGTCCAGGCGGCCCGTGGCCGGGTTGCGCCGCAGGTACTTGGTGCCGAAGCGCTGCGAGCCGTGCGACTCGCTGAGCGCCCCGATCGAGGCGAAGCCGTGGTTTTGCAACAACACGAAGATGACCTTGACGCCTTCTTGCACAATCGTCGCCAGCTCCATCGGCAGCATTTGGTAGGTGCCGTCGCCAACTATGGCCACGACATCGTGATCCGGCACGGCCAGCTTGACGCCGAGCGCCGCCGGAATCTCATAGCCCATGCAGGAGAAGGCGTATTCGACGTGGTAAGCGCGCGAGTTCTGGGCCCGCCAGAGCGCCTGGAGGTCGCCGGGCATGGACCCGGCCGCGTTGATGACCACGTCATCCGGCCCCATCAGTTCGTTCAGCGCGCCGAAGACCTCGGTTTGGGCCGGCAGCGGGCCGTGGCCCAGGTGGTAGCAGCGGTCGGTGATCTCGGCCCAGGCGGCGCGCTCGGCGGCGATCCGCCGCTCGTGGTCGGGGCTGACGCGGTAACCGCTGAGTTCGCCGGCGAGGGCCTCGATGGCGGCGCGCGCGTCGGCGACCACCATCAGGCCAGATTGTTTGGCGGCGTCGAAGGCCGCCACGTTGATGTTGACGAAGCGCACGTCCGGGTTGCGGAATTGGGTGCGCGATGCCGTGGTGAAGTCCGAGTACCGGGTTCCGATGCCGATCACGACGTCGGCCTCGGCCGCCAAGTGGTTGGCGGCGTGGGCGCCGGTCGCCCCAACACCGCCGACCGCCTGGGGGTGATCCCAGTTGATCGCGCCTTTGCCGGCCTGGGTGTCAGCCACCGGGATGCCGGTGGCGGCGGCCAAAGCCCTGAGCGCGGCATCGGCCTCGGAATAGACCACGCCGCCTCCGGCCACGATCAGCGGGCGGGCGGATTGGCGGATGAGTTCGGCCGCGCGGCGCAGTTGGGCCGGCTCGGCGGGCGGGCGGGCGATGTGCCAGACGCGCTTGTCGAACAACTCGACCGGCCAGTCGAAGGCCTCGGCTTGGACGTCCTGGGGCAGGGAAATGGTGACGGCGCCGGTCTCGGCCGGGTCGGTCAGCACGCGCATGGCGCCCATCAGCGCGGTTATCAACTGTTCGGGCCGGTTGACGCGGGCGAAGAAGCGCGAGACCGGCTTGAAGCAGTCGTTGACGGAGATGTCAGGGCTGGTGGGGTCCTCGAGTTGCTGGAGCACCGGGTCGGGGGCGCGGGTGGCGAAGATGTCGCTCGGCAGCAGCAGCACGGGCAGGCGGTTGGTGGTGGCCAGGGCCGCGCCGGTGATCATGTTGGCGGCGCCGGGGCCGATCGATGAGGTGGCTGCCAGTGTGCTGAGGCGCTTGGAGGCCTTGGCGAAGGCGGCGCCGATGTGGACCGCGCCTTGTTCGTTGCGCCCCAGGTAGTACTCGAGTTTGTCCTCGCCGTCGGCTGGATCGATCTCGTTTTGGAGCAGGGCTTGGCCGAGCCCGCAGACGTTGCCATGGCCAAAGATTCCGAAGACGCCTTGGATCAGGCGCCGTTCGGCGCCGTCGCGCTCGGAGTGCTGCTGGCTGAGGAACCTTACGACCGCTTGACCAACGGTCAGCCTGACAGTGCCGCCGGCGGCGGCGATCTGGCTCTTGGACTGGTCCACTTTGGCCGTCCCTTCTTGAAGTCAACTACTCTGTCGCCGCAGGAGCCTAACACACTTTGACGGAATGTCCTAACATGGATTTTCGGGGGCGGCAGTTCCTGGGACCCCGGCGGCAGCGGCCGATTCGGCGCCGTGGTCGGCGAGCAGTTCCAGCAAGGCCTGGCCGTGGGCCGCCAATTTGGCCTGGCCGATGCCGGGCACGCCCGCCAGGGCGGCCAAGTCCGCCGGGCGCTCCTGGGCCAAAGCCCGCAGAGTCGCGTCGTGGAAGATGACGTAGGCGGGCACAGACCGCTCCCGGGCGGCCGCCGCCCGCCACTGGCGCAACGACTCGAACACGGCCAGTTGTTCAGCGCTCAATTCGGCCGGCGGGACACCGCCGCCAACTCCGCCACCCGGCCCAGCGCCCGCGGCCCGGCGCGGGCGTTTGGCCGTCGGCCCGGCCAGCTCGCGGCGAAACGCCACCGGCCGCTGGCCGCGCATGACCTCCCAGGCGCGATCCGTGGCGGCCAGCACGCCGTGACCACCGGCCTCAACCTCAAGATCGCCGCTGGCGAGCAACTGCCGAACCACGGCCCGCCACTCGGCATCGTCCAAGTCGGCGCCCAAACCCCAGGTCGAAAGCGTGTCGTGGCCGTGGCGGGCGACCCGCTCGGTGCGCCGCCCGCGCAGGATGTCGATGACGTGCCCGGCCCCGTAGCGCTGGCGGCGCTCGCGGTCCAGGCGCACCACCGTCGACAACAGCTTCTGCGCGACGACAGTGCCGTCCCAGGTCTGAGGCGGATTCAGGCAGGTGTCGCAGTTCCCACAAGGCCCCATCGACTCGCCGAAGTAGGCCAGCAGGTTGGCGCGGCGGCACTGCGCCGTCTCGCACAGCGCCAACATGGCGTCGAGGCGGGCGCCGGCGGCGCGGCGGTACTCCAGGTCACCGGCGGACTCGGCGATGAAGTGGCGCTGGCGGACGACATCGGCCAAGCCGTAGGCCATCCAGGCGGTCGCGGGCTCGCCGTCGCGGCCCGCCCGGCCGGTCTCCTGGTAGTAACCCTCGACCGAGCGGGGCAGATCGACGTGCGCCACGAAGCGCACGTCCGGTTTGTCGATCCCCATGCCGAAGGCGATGGTGGCGACCACCGTCAGACCGTCTTCGCGCAGGAAGCGGCGCTGGACGGCGCGACGCGCCGCCGCCTCCATGCCCGCGTGATAGGCCACCGCCTCGATGCCGCTGTCACACAAATGCTGGGCCAACCGCTCGGTGGTGGCCCGCGCCAGCGCGTAGACAATCCCGCTCTGGCCCGGGTGCTCGGCCCGGATGAAGCTGACCAACTGCTGATTCGGGCTCGCCTTCGGCTCGATCCGGTACTGGATGTTGGGCCGGTCGAAGGAGGCGACGAACTGCCGCGCCTCGCCCAGCGCCAAGCGTTCGACGATCTCGCGGCGCGTCGCCTGGGTGGCGGTGGCGGTCAACGCCACCCGGGGCACATCCGGCCAGCGCCGCGCCAGGGCGTGCAACTCCAGGTAGTCCGGTCTGAAGTCGTGGCCCCACTGGGAGACGCAATGGGCCTCGTCGATGGCGAAAAGAGCGATCCGTTGGCGGGCCAGCAGGGCCAGCGTCTCCGGCGTCAACAGCCGTTCCGGCGCCACGTAGAGCAGGTCCAACTCGCCCGCCAGGAATTGCCGCTCGACCTCCTGTTGGGCGCTCGCCGCCAGCGACGAGTTCAGGTACGCGGCCCTCACCCCCAGTTCGCGCACGGCCGCGACCTGGTCCTCCATCAGGGCGATCAGCGGCGAGATGACCACGCCGACGCCCGGCCGCAGCAGCGCCGGGATTTGGTAGCACAAAGACTTCCCGCCGCCGGTCGGCATCAGGACGATGGCGTCGCCACCGCCGGCCACCTGCCTGACCGCCGCCGCCTGATGGCCCCGGAACTCCCGGTGCCCAAAGACGTCGCGCAGGACGCGCAGGGCTTCGTCATCCGAATTCGTCACGCCCTGAGGCTAACGGAGGCCTCCGACAGTCAACCTTCGATGACCGGTTCTGTGCGCACGGAGATCTTGCGCGGCTTGGCTTCCTCGGCCACCGGAATGGTCAGGGTCAGGACGCCGTCGTGATAACCGGCGTCGATCCGGCTGAGGTCGAGCCCGGTGCCGAGCGAGATCTGGCGGGCGAAGGACCCGGTGGTCCGCTCGCGGCTGAGCCAGGTGGAGTTGGGGTCGCTGGCGTCCAATTCCACCGGCGGCCGCTCCGCCCTGATGGTCAGGGTCCTGTCATCCACGTCGATGTCGATGCTGTCAGAGTTCACTCCCGGCAGATCGACCTTGACCACGAAGACGTCGCCCTGACGGTAGAGATCCATCGGCATGATCCGCGCCTGGGCCGCCGCGGCCTGGCCGACCTGCCCAAACAGGCGATCAATCTCGCGGAAGGGATCAAAAGGATGCGCTGCCATGACTTTCCTCCTTGCGGTTGGTTGATTGATTGCGGTGGCCGGAATCAAACCGGCCAAAGTTGAGCGTACCACACTCAACCCACAAAGTTGAGCCACCGTGACTCAAGATTGGTGACGATCAAGCCCCCGTCCAAAACAGAAACAGCCCCATCGTCAAAGCCGAAGTGACCGTCGAAACAAACAACGTCGAAGCCAACTCCCGGGTCGCCGTCTCGAACCGGATCGCCAAAATGGTCCCGATCGAGCCACTCGGAATCGCCAGCGTGGCCACGACCAACGCCGTTGTGGAGCCTCCAACCCCAGCCGCCGCCATCAACCCCCAAACCAGGGCGGGCATGAGCAAGTTGCGGGCGGCCACATTGACCCAGACCATCCTCGACACGGACACCTTCTGCGCGAACATGGTCGCGCCCGATGCGAACAAAGCCACCCCGCCGGTCGCCTGCCCCAGCAACGTCAGCGAACCAGCCACCGCCCGCGGCAGCCCAACACCCAAGGCCACCAGCGCGAACGCCGCCAACGGCGACCACACCACCGGCTCGGCAAAGGTCCGGCGCAAGTTCGCGCCAGCGGTCAGCCCAGCGCGGGTCAGCCCAGCGCGGGTCAACACCGCCATGGCCATCGGCACCTGGACAATATTCACCACCAAAGAGCCGATGGCGATCGCCAAGGCCGCCTCGCTGTGGAAAAGATCAGGCAAAACGCTCGAGCCGACAAAGGGCACCGCCGGCGAACTGATGGCCAAGGCCTGCAAAGCCGCCACCGGGGCAGGACGGCGCGCCCAATAGCGCGCCACCGCAAACACCACCACCCACCCGACAGTCATCGCGCCGACGATCCAAGCCAACACCGCCAGATTCGAGAACAAACGCTCCCGAGGCACCGCCATGACCCCGGCGAACAGCGACAACGGCAACGCGTAAAGCATCACCATGCGGTTGAGGACGGCCGCCTGCGGCGCGGTGAAATCATGCCGGGCGCCGGCCAAGAACCCCAAACCCAAACAAACCACTATCGGCGCCAGCGCCCCCAGCAGCATCGACATGCCGGGCCTCCCCCCTTTGTCCAGCCCAAACCACCGCCAACCCAGCCTGAACGAGCCGGGCCCAAACCGCCCAAGCGGCGCCAACGGTCTCACCTGATGGCGAGCGCGACGCAACCCTCAACCAAGAACCGGCGCACGGCATCGGGCAACGAAAACCCGGCTGGGACGATTGACCGCCTTGCCAGTTCGATTCACGTCTACGCTCTACGGTTGGGGATTCGGGCGCCGATGCTCACGCGATCAAGGGCATAGACCCTGAACCCGCTTGACAACGCGGCCACCGGCCCCTGCAGCACAGTCTCAGTCCGGAGGTCAAGATGTATCCCAGCCTGCCCATGGCGCTCAACGAACCGCACGGCGGCGAGGCCAACCTCAAACTGCCGCCAGTCGGCCAAATCGACCTCGGCGGCGGGCTGACCGGCCAGTCAGTGCTGCTCATAGCCCTGGCAGTGTGCCTGTTGGGGCTCGCCTTCGGCGGCTGGACCTACCTCAAGCTGAAGGCCCTGCCGGTGCACCCAGCGATGCGCAACGTCTCCGAACTGATCTTCGCCACCTGCAAGGCCTACCTCCTCAAACAAGGCCGCTTCCTGCTGATCCTGTGGGCCTTCATCGCCGCCGTGATCGTCATCTACTACAAATTCGCCATCAACTTCAGCTGGGGCCGCGTGGCCATCATCATCGCGTTTTCGCTGATCGGCATGGCCGGATCGTTCTCAGTGGCGTGGTTCGGCATCAGGGTCAACACCTTCGCCAACTCGCGCACAGCGCAAGCCTCGCTCAAGGGCCAGCCCTGGCCGGTGCACGCCATCCCAATGCGCTCGGGCATGTCCATCGGCATGGTCCTGATCTCGCTCGAACTGCTGTTGATGCTGGTCATCCTGCTGTTCCTGCCGGGGGACATCGCCGGCTCGTGCTTCATCGGCTTCGCCATCGGCGAATCACTGGGGGCCTCCGCGCTGCGAATCGCGGGCGGCATTTTCACCAAGATCGCGGACATCGGCTCCGACCTGATGAAGATCGTCTTCAAGATCGACGAGGACGACCCGCGCAACCCCGGCACCATCGCGGACTGCACCGGCGACAACGCCGGCGACTC
>JAITJZ010000125.1 GCA_031278655.1 Bifidobacteriaceae bacterium | reverse complement strand
CGGGGCGTCGGCGCTGCTCACAGCGGTGCGGCAGCCGCCGTTCAACCAGCGCCCGGTCCCAGCCGAGCCCCGCCAAGCAGCTAACCCCGGTCAAGGTGCAGGCGCGCGAACTTGACCGGGGTTACGTGCGCGCCCCACGCCCGGCGCCAAGCCCAACACGCCGGGGCCGGGGCGTCCTCGCTGCTCACAGCGGTGCGGCGGCCACCGTTCAACCAGCGCCCGGTCCCAGCCGAGCCCAACCAAGCAGCTAACCCCGGTCAAGTTGCAGGCGCGCGAACTTGACCGGGGTTACGTGCTCCAGCACCACTTCAGCGGCGCCGGGCAACGGCCGCCGCCCGCCCGGCCGCAAAAGTTATCCACAGATTTCATGGAGGCGCTGGCGAGGGCCGACGTTCGGCCCCATCATGTTGTGTGTGGGAACAATTGCGACAACTCCGGGCCTGACCTATTCGCAGGCGAGACGGGTCTTGCGAGACGGGACGAAGCTGTTTCGCGGGGTCTATTTCCTGCCCAGCGAACCAGACGAAAGCCCGTCCCTCCTGGACCGCGCGCGAGCCGCGCTGCTGGTTTGCCCGCCCGGGTCGGCCATCTGCGGCATTACGGCCTTGGCCCTGACCGGCCTCGACCTGCCGCGACCATTCGAAGACCAGGCGCGCGGACCGGTCCACGTGCTCTTGCCGACCCGGGCGCAAGTGGGCCGGGTTGAGCCGAACCGCCCGGAGCTCGTGTTGCACAGGGAGCGCTCGCCACGGCCGACCTGGCGCTGGGAACGCGCTGGTCTGTTGATGGCACGCCTTGACCATTGCTGGGCTCAGGTGGTCGCGCGCCACCTGAAGGGCCAGGTCGGGCCCTTCTTGCCAGCGCCAGACCCGGCCCTTCGGGGCCAGTTCACCTCAGGGGCCAGGCAGGCGTTCCTCGAATGTGTGCAGCTTGGCGACGCGCTTGTGCGTCGCCAAGACCCGCTCATCAAGCACGACCGCTTCGTTGCATACATCCAGGGATTGAGCCAGCTGAAGGGCGTGCGGGCCGCCCGCGCGGCGTTTCGATATGTCAGGCCCCAGACGGACTCTCCGAACGAGACTTGGCTGCGCCTGATCGCGCTCGACGCCGGCTTCCCAGAGCCAGCCATCAACCACCGCCTCCAGGTGCGCATGCGTGATCGCCTGCTCGACCTGGGATGGATTGATCGTATGATCGCGCTTGAGTATCACGGCGCCCAACACTTCAACGATCCGATCCAAGCCCGCGATGACGTCTCCAGGCGAGGGCAGCTCCAAGGACTCGGTTGGGTGGTGGTCGAGGCGGTGTACAGGGACCTTCTCCAGCCGGCAGACCTGATCGGCCGGCTGACGGCTGCCTTCGCCGGGCGCCCGGCGCCAGACAAGAGAGCCGCGCCGGGCACGTAACCCCGGTCAAGTTGCAGGCGCGCGAACTTGACCGGGGTTACGTGCGCGCCACGGCCCCGGCGCCAAGCCCAACCCGCCGCAGGGGCGGCGGCGTCGCTGCTCACAGCGGTGCGGCGGCCACCGTTCAACCAGCGCCCGGTCCCAGCCGAGCCCAGCCAAGCAGCTAACCCCGGTCAAGTTGCAGGCGCGCGAACTTGACCGGGGTTACGTGTTCCAGCACCACTTCAGCGGCGCCGGGGCGGGGCGCGCCGGGCCTGGCGGCGGGCAGGGGTCAGGCGATGGCGGCGCCGGGCGTGGACCGCTCGACCCAGACCGGGCCTGGCGGCGGCCAGGGGTCAGGCGATGGCGGCGCCGGGGGCCGGGCCGGCGGCCCGCAGGATCGAGCCGGGCGGGTGGGTGCCAGCCAGCCGCGCCGCCAGGTCACGGGCCAGGGCGTCGGCCGCCGGCGCCGATTCGGCCAGGCAGGCGAGCGTTGGGCCCGAGCCGGAGACGACGGCGCCGACCGCCCCGGCCGCCAGGGCTTGTCCGATGACGTGCCCCAAGTCGGGGCGCAGGTCCAGGGCCGCTGGCTGGAGATCGTTGACCAAGTTCGCCCCGACCAGCGACGGATCGCCGGCCGCCAAGCCCGCCAGCAGCCCGGGCGGGATGGGCGGCGGCTCGGACCGGCCGGCCGCCAGGCCAAGCGCGTCGAAGTGCGCGAACACCGCCGGCGTCGACATGCCTTCGCCGGAGGTCACCAGCACCCATTCCAACGCACCCGCCGTCCCGGGCGCGGCGGCGGCCAGCGGCCGCAGGGTTTCGCCTCGTCCTTGCCCGATGGCGTTGCCGCCCAGCACGGCGAAGGGCACGTCGGATCCCAACTCGGCCGCCAGCTCGATCAGTCGCGCCCCCGCCAGTCCCAAGCCCCAGAAGCGGTTGAGGGCGACCAGCGCGGCGGCGGCGTCGGCGCTGCCGCCCGCCAAACCACCGGCCACCGGGATGGCCTTGTCGATCCGCAGGCGGACGGGATCGCCGCGCCGCCCACCCTCGCGGCGCGCCAACGCCGCCGCCCGCCAAACCAGGTTGGTCTGGTCCAAGGGGACCGAACCGGCCCCGCGCCCGCTCACTGACAATTCGTCGCCGCCCGCCAACGCCGGCCCCACCGTCACCCGTTCCACCAGGTCAACCGCGTGAAACAGGCTGTTCAAGGGGTGGTAGCCGTCCGCCCGCCGAGGCCCGACGCGCAGCGCCAGATTGATCTTGGCCGGGGCCGTGGCCACCACCGGCCCGCCCGCGTTCTGCCGCCGGCCCCCGCCTCGCGTCCCGTCAGAGGCCACCATCGACGCCGCCCATGTCCACGCCAGCGCCGGTCTCCACGCCGCTCGGCCCACCGGCGCCAGCCGGCTGACTCGCGGCCCCGCGCCCGCGAGCGCCACCGCGCCCGCCACCGCCACCGCCGCCTCCGGCCCGGGCCGCGAAGACGCCCTCGGCCGCGAGCGCGGCCGCCAAGCGGGCGAAGCCCGCCACATCAAGGGTCTCGCCCCGCGCCGACGGGTCGATCCCGGCCGCCCGCAGGGCGGCCTCCGCCCGCCCCGCCCCGCCTGCCAAACCGGCCAAAGCGGCGCGCAAGGTCTTGCGCCTGGCGGCGAAGGCGGCATCGGCCACCGCGAAGACCTGTTGCCGGGGCGGCGCGCCAACCGGCGGCGGCCGGCGCTCCAACCGAACCAAGGCCGAATCGACGCGCGGCACCGGGTAGAAGGCGCTGCGCGGCACCGTGCCGGCCGGCCGCGCCGACGCCCACCAGGCGGCCTTGACGCTGGGCAGGCCGTAAACGCGCGAACCGGGCCCGGCCACCAAGCGGGCGGCGACCTCGGCCTGCACCATCACCAACGCCCGCCGGATCGAGCCGAACCGCTCCAGGAAGCGCAGCAGCACTTTGACGGCCACCGAGTAGGGCAGGTTGGCGACCAGGGCGGTCGGCTGGGGGTCCGGCAGGGCGTCCAACGCCAGCGCGTCGGCGTTCACCACCGTCAAGCGCCCGGCCGTCGTTCCCGCCGGGCCCCCCGCCGATGCCGTCGCGCCAGTCCCAGCGCCAGCCCCAGCCCCAGCCCCAGCCCCAGCGCCAGTCCCAGCCCCAGCCCCGGCCAGACGTTCCGCCACGGTCGCGGCCAGCGCCGAAGCCAAGGTCGGATCGATCTCGACGGCGGTCACATCCGCGCCCGCCGCCGCCAGCCCCAGGGTCAACGAGCCCAGGCCGGGCCCGACCTCGACCACCGCCTGACCGGGCGCCAAGTCGGCCGCCGCCACGATGCGGCGGACCTGAGAAGGATCGACCACGAAGTTCTGGCCCAGGGCCTTGGCCGGGCGCAGGCCCAGGCGGCGCACAAGCGCCAGAACATCGGTTGGCGTCAGCAGCGCCGATTCGGCCATCAGCGGCGCGGGCGGCCGGGGGCCGGGCGCGGCCCCCTCGCCGGGATCAGTACCAACCCTTTGATTGGAAGGCGTCCCAGGCGCCGCAGGGAGTCTTGTAGCGCCCGGCGATGTAACCGAGGCCCCACTTGATCTGCGTGGCCGGGTTGGTCTGCCAGTCTGACCCGGCCGAGGCCATCTTCGAGCCGGGCAGGGATTGCGGTATGCCGTAGGCCCCGGACGAGCGGTTGGTGGCGTTGACCTTCCAGCCGGACTCGCGCTGCCAGAGCGACACCAGGCAGGCGAACTGGTCGTCGCCCCAGCCGTAGGAGTCGAGCATCATCTGCTTGGCGATCCCCTGCGCGCTGCCGGGGTCGACGTTGACGGAGACGGCCGGTGGGACCGAGGTCTGCTTGGTGCCGACCAGGATCACCTGATCGACCGGTTGCGCGGTCATCGCCTCGAGGATGACCTGGCGGCTGACTTCTTGGCCGCCGGCCATGGTCACCGAGTAGGTGACCACTTTCTGTCCCGCCACACCGGCGGTCTGGATCTTCTTGGCGCCTTTGGCCATGGTCGGGTCGGGCTTCTCGACGGTGGCGAAGGGCACGGCGATGACTTCGGTGCCGCTGGTGGACACGGCCCGCTCGATGACGATCTCCTGGCCGTTGGCCGGGATTTCATCGAGGCCGGGCGTGACCAGGTCGGCTTCGGCCAGGATGACGCCCATCTCGCCCAGCAGCTCGCGCACGGTGGCGGCGTTGGAGTAGGCGTTCATGACGGCGCCGTCGACCGAGACGGTCAGGGCTTTGGGCGTCGAGACGTTGACCACGCCGACCAGGCGCTCGATCGCGGCCCGCCTGGAGACAGACAACTGCGCCTCGTCGGAGCGCACGCCCAAGTCCGCCAGGGCTTCTTCGACGGTGGCGGCGGTGGTCCAGATGGTCTGGGCCTGGCCGTCGATGGTCAATTCCATGGGCCGGGCGGTGCGCACCACGATCTGACCGGAACGCGGCACGGCCGCGTCGAGGCCCGGCGCCACCAGGTCTTTGTCCGTGTAGGTGATGTGTTCTTGGGCCAGCACGCCTTGGACCGAACCGGCGAAGGTGGTGACTTCGCGGGACTCGCCGTCAACCGTGATGGTGACGTTCTTGTGGGCGGCGCTGAAGCCGACGATCCCAGCGGCGGCCACGGCTAGGACGGTCACGCGGGCCGCCATTCGCCACGCCCGGCCGCGTTTGGCGGCCTGACGGAGTTGGCTCCGGCGGCGTGGTGCGGCGTGGCCGCACGGGTGTGTCATCGACAAGATGCTATTGCTCCCGGGAAGGGTCGGGTACGTCGGTCTGTTCGACCCTAACCGATTTGCCGCGATGACGCGACTCCTAATACCGCATCAAATATCAATCCGAACGCTGGCGCCTCCGTACTTTCACCAAATCTTCACCAATCGCCGTAGACGCGGGTGGTGTTCTCCTGAATCTGGCGGCACGCCGCCTCCAGTCCCAAGCCCATCCGCTCAGCCAGCACCGCCATTGTCAGCGGGACCATGTAGGGCGCGTTCGGCCGGCCCCGGAAAGGGTCCGGCGTCAGATACGGCGAATCGGTTTCGACCAGCACCAATTCCGGCGGCAGTTCGCTGACGGCCAACCGCAATTCCTCATTGGCTTTGAAAGTGACCGGGCCGGCGAAGGAGCAATACCAGCCGTGGCTGGCGGCGACGGCCGCCAATTCGCGGTCGCCGGAGAAGCAATGGAAGACGGTCCTGTCCGGCGCGCCCTGATCGACCAGCGTCGCCACGATGTCCCCATGGGCGTCGCGGTCATGGATTTGCAGCGCCAAATCGAGTTCCTTGGCCAAAGCGATGTGATCGCGGAACCCCTCCCGCTGGGCCGGGCGCCCCTCCGGCCCGGTGCGGAAATAATCCAAGCCGGTCTCCCCCACGGCCCTGATCCTGTCGCAGGAGCGCGCCAAATCGGCGATCTCAGCCAGGGCTGAGGCGTAGGCCCCGGCTGGGACCAGGCGCGCGACATCGTTCGGGTGCAAGGCGATGGCGCCAACAACGCTCGGCTGGCGAACCGCCACCTCGACCGTCCAACGCGCCGCCGCCAGATCGCAGCCGCACTGCACCATTCGGCTGACGCCCACGGCGGCCGCGGCCGCCACCTGCCGCTCCAAATCCAAAGGCGCGGCCGGGAAATGCTGAAACGGCTCGACATGGGCGTGATTGTCGGTCACAGGGTGAGGCAGCGCCGCCGGCGGCGGCGGATAACTGCGGTCTTGGGCCATCGGCTTATTCGGCCGCCAGGCGGGCGTTCTCGGCCGCCACCACGGCCGGGTCGAGTTTGGTGAAAACCGGTTGGGCGGGCGGGACCGCCTGGCCCACCGCCACCGGCTGACGCCGCCAAGAAGGCGCCGGCCGGCCGCCATCGCGCCCATAATCCCCTGTGATGATCGGGTAAGAACGCGTCGGATCGTCCAAGTCGGTGACCTCCTCGATCACCGGCGCGTCGCCGAAAGGCCGGTCGTAGCCCAGGGCCGCGTCCACGGCCCTGGCCGAATGAGGCAGGAACGGCGCCAGCAAAGTGTTGCAATCAGAAACACATTGCGCCGCCACGTGCAGGACCTCCGCCATCCGCTGACGGTCTTCAGCCTCGCCCTTGGCCAACTTCCAAGGCGCCGTGTCCGCCAGATACTTGTTGACCTCGCTGACCGCCTTCATGGCGGCGTTGATCGCGGCCTTTTGGCGATGCGCCTTGATCGCCCGCCCAACCTCGCCGAAGGCCAACTCCGTGGCCCTGAGGACGGTCAGGTCGACGGCGGCGGGCGCCGCCGGCGGCGGCGGAATCACCCCCAGATTCTTGTGGATCAGATTCGCCGTGCGATTGACCAGGTTCCCCCAGCCGGCCACCAACTCCGAATTGGTCCGGCGGACGAATTCCTCCCAGGTGAACTCGGCGTCCTGGGTCTCCGGCCCGGCCACGGCGATGAAATAACGCAAAGCGTCCGGCTGGTAGCGCGCCAGCATGTCGCGCACCAAAATCACCCGCCCGCGCGACGAAGAAAACTGCTGCCCGCTGATGTTCAAGAACTCCGAGGACACAACCTCCGTCGGCAGATTCAAGTCGCCATAAACACCGGGCTGGCCGCCGCGCGAACCGGCGCCGTTATAGCCAAGCAATTCCGCCGGCCAAATCTGGGAATGGAAAGTGATGTTGTCCTTGCCCATGAAATAGTAGGAGCGCGCCTCGGGCGAGTTCCACCACTGGCGCCACGACTCGGCATCGGCGGCCTGGCCGGTCTTCTCCGCCCGCCGCCGCGCCCACTCGATCGACGCCGACAAATACCCGACCACCGCGTCAAACCAAACGTAAATGCGCTTGTTGGGATTGTCACTCCAGCCCGCCAAAGGCACCGGGATGCCCCAATCGATGTCGCGGGTCATGGCCCGGGGCCGGACGTCCTCAAGCAAGTTGAAGGAAAACTTCAGAACATTCGGCCGCCAATCGGAGCGTGTCTCCAACCACGCCGCCAAAGCCTCGACCAATGACGGCAAATCAAGGAAAAAGTGATTCGACTGAACGAATTTCGGCGTCTCGCCGTTTATACGCGAACGCGGATTGATCAAGTCAATGGGATCGAGCTGATTGCCGCAATTGTCGCATTGATCCCCGCGGGCCCCGTCGAAGCCGCAAATCGGGCAGGTGCCCTCGATGAACCGGTCCGGCAAAGTCCGCCCGGTCGACGGTGAGATCGCGCCCATGGTGGTCTTCTCGACCATATAGCCGTTCTTGTGGACGGTGCGGAACATCTCCTGGACCACCGCGTAATGATTGCGGGTGGTGGTGCGGGTGAACAAGTCATAGGCCAGGCCAAGCCGATGCAGATCCTCGACAATGACCCGGTTGTAGCGGTCCGCCAGGTCCTGCGCCCCGATCCCCTCCTCCTCCGCCTGGACCAGGATCGGCGTGCCGTGCTCATCGGTGCCGGAAACCATCAGCACGTCGCTGCCAGTCATGCGCATGTAGCGCGAGAACACGTCGGAGGGGACGCCGAAGCCGGCCACATGGCCGATGTGCCTCGGCCCGTTGGCGTAAGGCCAAGCCACGGCGGACAAAACACGATTCATGAGGCACCAGCCTACTTGGGGCGCCGGGCGCGTATCCTCAGGACATGACCTCAGCGCTGATCATCGTCGACCTCCAGCCGACCTTCTGCGAGGGCGGCGAGCTGCCGGTGGCCGGAGGCAACGCCGTCGCCGCGCGCGTGGCCGCCCACGCCGCCACCCACCGCGACGACTACGCCCTCATCGTCACCACCCAGGACTGGCACATCGACCCCGGGGCGCATTTCTCCGAGACGCCCGATTTTGTCGACAGTTGGCCGCCGCACGGCCTGGCCGGCTCGCCGGGCGGCGAGCTTCACCCCGCCTTGGCCGGTTTGGCCGCGGACGCGGCCATCAAGAAGGGCCAGCACGCCGCCGCCTACTCCGGTTTTGAGGGGTCCGATGCCGCCGGCCGGACTTTGGCGGAAATCCTCCGTCAGGCCGGGGTCACCCAGGTGGACGTGGTCGGGTTGGCGGAGTCGCATTGCGTCGCCGCGACCGCTGTCGACGCCGTCGGCCACGGCTTCGCCGCCCGCGTGCTGACCGATCTGACAGCGCCGGTCTCGCCCGAATCAGGCGCCGCCGCCCGGGAGCGCATGACGGCGGCCGGGGTCGAACTGGCCCATAGCTGAACCCCGCCCGCGAGGGTGACCGGGCGGCATCGGCCACCGGCCCGGGGCGGCTGCGACCCGTCCCCCGGCGGGCCGGCGCCCGCCGCTGGGCGAAGCGGCCGTCGATTGGACAGCGGGGCGAACCAATGGCATGCTTTTAGACCGCGCCTCAGGCGCGTTTGAGGCCCCGTGGCGCAGTTGGTTAGCGCGCCGCCCTGTCACGGCGGAGGTCGCGGGTTCAAGTCCCGTCGGGGTCGCTGACGGCCGTTCAGGTTCGCCATCAGGCGTTCTGAACGGCTGTTGGGCTCGATAGCTCAGTTGGGAGAGCGTCCGCCTGAAAAGCGGAAGGTCACCGGATCGATGCCGGTTCGAGCCACCCCTGACCGATTCCGCGTCCGCGCCGGGCCACGCCGGCGCCTCAGGCCCCGCCCCAGCCGACCACAGCCCAAACGTCAGGTCTCCGCCTCGCCCAAGCCCTCGTCATCGGCGGCGTAGCGGGCGGCGTACTCCGCGTAAGGGTCGTTGTCCCCGCTGGTAGCTGAGTCCCCGCTCAACTCGCGCTCAAGCGCGCGGTAATCGGTGTCGGGGGTGTAGTACTTCAGCTTGCGAGCGACCTTTGTTTGCTTTGCCTTCTGACGGCCGCGCCCCATGTGTACGTGACCCCCTCGTGCTATCTGGTCGGCATGATCGTATGCGCCTACGTTACAAGATTGGGCCGGGGCAAGTCGAGTCGGACCCGCCGTCAGCCGTGATAGTTGTCTATCAGCAAAACCGTGCCGCCGGCCACACCTTTGGCGCCGGTGGTCAAGTCGGCGGCTTGGGCGGAGCGGTCGGCGGCTTCGGCATGGACGTCCGCCAGGTTCGCCACCCGCCCGATGACCGCCACCTGTTCGCCCGCCGCCGCCAGGACCGACTGGGCTTGCGGCACGGCCGCCGGGGCCACCACCGCGACCATGCCGAGTCCCAGGTTGAGACTGCGTTCGAGGTCGGGCCAGGCCACATGGCCGGCGGCGTGCAGGACCTGGAAAACCGGGCCGACGGGCCAGGCGGCCCGCGACACCACCGCCCCCAGGGCCGCCGGCAGGACCCGGGAGAGATTGGCGGCCAGGCCGCCCCCGGTCACGTGGGCCAGCGCGCGCAGGTCCGGCCCGAGGCGGCGGGCCAGTTCCAGGACGGAGCGCGTGTACAGCCGCGTCGGCTCCAGCAGTTCCTCCCCCAGGGTCCGGCCGAACTCCGCGACCGGTCGGTCCCAGGCCCAGCCAAGGTCATCGACCACGGCTCTGACCAGCGAATACCCATTGGAGTGCAGGCCCGATGAGGCCAGCCCCAGGACGGCGTCGCCCTGGCGCACGCGCGCCGGTCCGAGCAGCGCCGAACGTTCGACCACGCCCACACCCGCCCCGGCGATGTCGTATTCGTCGGGCATCATGATGCCCGGGTGTTCGGCGGTCTCGCCGCCGATCAGCGCCGTGCCGGTGGCGCGGCAGGCGGCCGCGATCCCGGACACAACCGCCGCCACCCGCGCCGGGTGGACCTTGCCGGTGGCTATGTAATCGGTCATGAACAGGGGCTCGGCCCCGGTCACGGCGATGTCGTCAATGACCATGCCGACCAGGTCGAAGCCAACGGTGTCATGGATGTCGAGGGCTTGGGCGATCGCCAATTTGGTGCCGACCCCGTCGGTGGAGGTCACCAGCAAAGGTTGGGCGTAGCCCTTGAGGGCGGAGGCGTCCCAGAGGCCGGCGAAGCCGCCCAGCCCGCCAAGGGCTTGCGGCCCGAGCGTCGATTTGACGGCCGAACGCATCAATTCGACGGCCCGGTCCCCGGCCTCGACATCGACCCCGGCTCTGGTGTAGGCGTTGCTCATTCAGGGATGCTCCAATGCGGTCGCGCCGCCGGCGGCGGGCAGGCTCGCGGCCAGGCCGTCGGGGCGGGCTGGGGCCGGGCGGGCGGGCGCCTGGTGAACCGACGTTTGTTGGGCGGGCGCCTGGTGGACTGACGTTTGGTGACCTGACGGGCCGGCGCCCCCCGACGGCATCGGGCGTGGCGCGCTGGCCACAGCGTCAAGCAGGTACTTGCCGAGCGCCTTGGCGTCAGCCTGGACATCGATCGGGTACTGGCCGGTGAAGCAGGCGGCGCAGAGCCCGCCGGCCGGCTGGCCGGTGGCCTTGACCAGGCCATCCAGCGAGATGTAGCCGAGCGAGTCGGCCTCGATCGACTGCCTGATCTCCTCGACCGCCAGCCCGGCCGCGATCAATTCGGCGCGGGTGGCGAAGTCGATCCCGTAGAAACACGGCCACATCACCGGCGGCGAGGAAATGCGCACATGGACCTCGCGGGCGCCGGCCTGGCGCAGCATCCGCACCACCGCCCGCTGCGTGTTGCCGCGCACAATCGAATCATCGACCACGATCAGTCTCTTGCCCCGGATGACCTCTTTGAGCGGGTTGAGCTTGAGCCGGATGCCGAGCTGGCGGATCGTCTGCGAGGGCTGGATGAAGGTCCGCCCCACATAGGCGTTCTTGGTCAGCCCCTGCGCGAACTGGATTCGACTCTCGGCGGCGTAACCGATCGCCGCCGGCGTGCCGGAAGACGGCACCGGGATGACCACGTCCGCCGCCACCGGGTGTTCGCGCGCCAGCGTCCGCCCCATCTCCAAGCGCGCGGCGTTGACCGAGCGGCCCATCAGCACGCTGTCCGGGCGCGACAGATAGACATACTCGAACAGGCAGGTGGCTGGTGTCGCGTCGGCGAAGCGCCGCGAACGCAGTCCGTGCTCGTCAATCGCCACCAGCTCGCCGGGGGCCACGTCCCGCACCAGCGAGGCGCCGACTATGTCCAGCGCCGCCGTCTCAGAGGCCACCACCCAGCCGTTCTCGAGCCGCCCAAGCGCCAGCGGGCGCACGCCGTGGGGGTCGCGCGCCGCGTACAGCGTTGTCTCATCCATGAACACCAGCGAGAAGGCGCCGCGCACCTCTTTCAGCAGGTCGATCGCGGTCTGCTCGAGGGTGTGGTCGGCGTCACCGGCCAGCATTCCGGTCAGCACCGCCGTGTCGGTGGCCGCCTTGGCTGCCGCCCTGGGGTCGCGCTCAGCCAGCCGCCTGGCCAGGTCCGATGTGTTGGTGAGATTGCCGTTGTGCGCCAGCGCCACCGTCCCGCCGGCCGTGGGCCCAAGCGTCGGCTGGGCGTTCTCCCAGTTCGACCCGCCGGTGGTCGAGTAGCGCGTGTGCCCCACGGCGATGTGCCCGGTCAGCGCCTCCAGCGCGCCTTCGTCAAAGACCTGCGAGACCAAGCCCATGTCCTTGTAGACCAGGATTTGACGGCCGTTCGAGGTTGCGATCCCGGCCGACTCCTGCCCGCGGTGTTGCAGCGCGTAGAGCCCAAAGTAAGTCAGTTTGGCGACTTCCTCGCCGGGCGCCCACACCCCGAAGACACCGCATTCGTCCTGGGGGCCCTTCTCTCCCGGCAACAGATCATGTCCGAGCCGTCCATCTGCGCGCGCCACCGTCCAATGGTGTCACAAACTCGACCGCGCCGGGCGCGGGCCGGACTGACCCGGGCCGGACCGCCGCCGGGCTGGGCGGCGGGGTCAGGGCGCGAGCGGCAAGACGCCCGACAGGTCCGAGCGTGAGCCGGAGGCCTGCACCCGGCCGGTGGCGACGGCATCGGACCAGGCCAACCGGCCGGTGGCGAGACCGAGCCAAACCTCCGGCGCCAACTCGACCACGTTCGGGGGCGTGCCGCGGGTGTGCCGGGGGCCCTCCAGGCACTGAACGGCGGCGAACGGCGGGACCCGGACCTCGACGGCGCGGCCGGGGGCGCGCGCCGCCAACTCCTCCAGCGTGAAGCGGACGGCCGTCGCCAAGGCCGGGCGGCCCACCGCCGCCGGATCGGACAACCAGGCGGCCAAGGCGGCGGCGCCATCGGCGGGCTTGACACGTCTGCGGGCGGGCATGGCCAACAAGATACCGCCCCGGGGCGTTCGGCGCGCGCACCACGACCAGGTAATCTAGAGGGAAAGCCATGCACGGGGGCAGGCCAAGGCCCGCCAATTGTTTCCTACGGGGGAAGGAAGCACGCCATGTCCGAATCATCGCGGACACCACCCTTGACTTCGCCAAAGGCGCCCACGCGCGCGCCGGAAGCCATTGAGCGGGCGCTGGCCGACCTGGTGACTGATCAGCGCGTCGGCGGGATGGCCGCCACCCGGGCCGCGCCGGGGACGCTCTGGTTCACGCCGGACCAGTTGGCTTTCCTGCGGCAAGCCACAGCCCGCGGGTCGCGTCCCGTGGTCATCAGCGGCGAGTCGACCGAGTTGTCCGGGCCCATGGCCCAAGCCCTGCAGTACCACGCGGGCGGTTGGGCCGTCCGCGAGGCGGGCGGCTGGCGCAACGGCTTCACCGGGCGGCGGATCGCCGCGCCCCAGGCGGCCGTCGACCAGGCGCGGGCCGCGGACCTGAACGACCTGTCGCTGAGTTTCTTGCGGCATGGCCGCTCGGACTACGCGCAGTTGATGGTTTGCGCCACCGCGCGGCGCCCGGCCGACCGGCCGGTCCTGCCGGGCGAGACAGTCGAATTGCTGATGGCCGCCGTTGGCGCGGCCGGCGGCGGCGACTCGGGCGCCTGGGCTTTCAGCCGCACCGAGCCGGCGCGCCGCCCCTGGGACGCCGCCGAACTGGCGTGGCTGTGCGAACGCGATCAGGCCGCCGGCGCGCCTTTGTCGGCTTTCGTTGTGTCCGGGTCGCCAGCGGCCCCGGCCTCATTGACGCTGGTCTTGCAACACCAAGCCGAATTCACCTTTGAGCATGTCACCGGCTTGGTCGGGCTGGGGCGGCTGGGCGACCCGTCCCTCAAGCGCAAACTGGCGGCCGTCGATCAGATGATGGAGACGCTCTCCCGGGCCAGCGGCATCACCTTCGCGCTGGTCATGGTGCGGGCCGGCAATGAGGCCCTGACCAGGCCTCCGATCCTTCCCAGCGCGCCCATTCCGCTGTCGATCCTGTTGGGCGACGAATTGGTCGACGGCTTGGGGATCGACCCGCGCTGGGCCTTGCGGGAGTTTCAGGCCTCGCCGGCGCTGGGAGGGCGCGGCCTGATGGTGCCGCTCGACTCAGCCGCCTCCGGCCGGCCGCACCTGGCCGAGTTCTTCAAGTCAGCTGACCTCGACCGAGCCGTCCCCCGCATGGGCATCTCCCCCCAACAGCTGCAACGCCTGCACTACGCCGCCCGCTACTGACCGCGCCCGCCCGGACCGGCTCGCGCGGTCGCAACCCCGCGCACATTGACGCCAGCGCAAACTTGCGCGGGGTTGCCGCCACCGGTTCGCCGGGCGTCAGCGCCGGCGGGCAAGGCCGCCGGGCGACGCCCCCTATTCGCGCAGGTCTTTGACCTCGGAGCGGCGCCATGCGGTCAGGGCGCAGCGGGTGGCGAGGGTTTGGGCGGCCACCACGGCGGCCGCCAGGGTGGCGGCGAAGACCGTCACCTGGACTGTGGACAGGTCCAAATCCTCGGCGTCCTCGGGCGCCTTGTGCCCGCTCAGCCCGCGCCAGATCAATTTGACGATGTGGCTGGCGGCGAATCCGGCCGTGATCGCCACGGCCGAGGTCAAGAGCCGTCTGCTTAACTTCATGTCTTCACAGAGTAGTCTGGCTGTTGCACGACAGGGGAGCCAACCCGATTCGGCGGCGCGCCAGGCGCGCCGGGCGGGTCGCGCGGCTGAGAGTGTTCCTGGGGCAGCCCCAGGAGCAGACCCTCGAACCTGAACCGGGTAATGCCGGCGCAGGAAGTCGGGACCTCCGTTGGCCAGTTGGACTGGCCAGCCCCCTCCCTATTTCCATAAGGAGGCACCATGCAGCAGTTCCAATCAGGCGGCCGTCGCCCGGGGTGGTGGCGGCCCGCCTTGGCTGCCGTCGCCGCCGCGCTCTTGGCCGGCTGCGGACAAGCCGCCCAGCCGGTCGGCGCCCAGGCGGACCAGGCCGACCAGGACCGCCAGACCGGCCAGACCGGCCAGACCGTCAAGCTGGTCACCCACGGCAGTTTCAACTTGTCCGATGACGTCTTGGCCCAGTTCAGCGCCCAAACCGGCCTGGAACTGGAGATCCTGCCCGCGGACGACGCCGGCGCGATGGTCAACCAATTGATCCTGACCAAGGACGCCCCCTTGGGCGACGCGGTCTTCGGGATCGACAACACCTTCGTCTCGCGCGCGCTCGACGCGGGCGTCCTCGACGCCTACCAATCCCCGGCCGGCGGGCCCGAGCAGGACCAGCCCACGGCCGGCCTCGAGGGCCGGCTGACCGCCATCGACTTCTCCGACGTCTGCGTCAACGCCGACACGAGGGTCGTCGCCAACGGCGCCGACCTGACCCTGGACGACCTCGCCAAACCCGAGTTCAAGGATCAATTGGTGGTGGAGAACCCGGCCACGTCATCGCCGGGGCTGGCCTTCTTGTTGGCGACCATCGCCGCCAAGGGCGAGGACGGCTACATCGATTACTGGCGCCGGCTCAAGGACAACGGCGTCAAGATCGTCTCCGGCTGGAACCAGGCCTATTACGACGAGTTCTCGGGCCCGGCCTCGGCCGGGCAGCGCCCGCTGGTGGTCTCTTACGCGAGTTCGCCGCCATCGGAAATCCCCGCCGGCGCCAGCCGGCCCGCCATCGCCGCGGCCCTCAAAACCTGCTTCCGCCAGGTCGAATACGCCGGCGTGCTGGCGGGCGCGGCCAACCCCGAGGGCGCCCGCCAACTGGTCGACTTCCTGTTGTCGGAGGCGGTCCAGGCCGACCTGCCCGGCCAGATGTGGGTCTACCCGATCAAGCCGGAGGCGCCCCTGCCCGAGGACTGGGTCCGCTGGGCGCCGCTGGCAGAGGACCCGTGGTCGCTCCCGGCGGCGGACATCGCCGCCCAGCGCGAGCGGTGGTTGGCCGCCTTCAACGACCAGATTTTGGGGTGACGGCCCCATGTCCGATGCCGTCCGCCCACCTCCCAGCGCCAGGCCGGGCCCGGATTCGCCCGCGGCTGAGACTTGGCAGCCGTGGGCGCGGCGGTTGGGGGTGGCCGCGATCGCGGCCGTGCCCGTCGGTTTCCTCGCCATCTTCTTCATTTGGCCCGTGGCCACCTTGGTGACCAGGGGTTTCACGGACTCCGGGGCCTGGGACTGGGGCGGCTTCGCCGAACTCGCGGGCAAGGCCCGGACCTGGCGGCTGCTGGGGCGGACGCTGGGCCAGGCGGCGGCCGCGACCGTCATCTGCGCGCTGGCGGCGGTGCCGGTGGCGTCCTTGCTGTACCGGCGCTCGTTCCGGGGGCGCGGGGCGCTGCGCGCCTTGCTGACCATGCCTTTCGCGCTGCCGTCGGTGGTGGTCGGATTGGCTTTCCGGGCCCTGTTGGGCCCGGGCGGCCCGCTCGGGTTTCTGGGCCTCGGGGAGGGCTTCGCGCCGGTGTTGATGGCGCTGGTGTTCTTCAATGTTGGGCTGATGGCGCGGGTGGTCGGGACTTTTTGGGCCGCCCTCGACCCGCGCCCGGAGCAGGCCGCCCGCGTGCTGGGGGCGGGGCCGTGGCGGGCGCTCGCGACCGTCACGCTGCCGGCCTTGGCCCCGGCCCTGGCGGCGGCCGGGTCGCTGGTGTTCTTGTTCTGCGCCACGGCCTTCGCCCCGGTGCTGATTCTTGGCGGCGCCAATTACACCACCGTCGAGACGGAGATCTATTTGCAGACCGCCCAGATGCTTGACCTGCGCGGCGCGGCGGTGTTGTCGGTGGCGCAGATGTTGGTGGTGGCCGGGGCGCTGTGGTTGGGCGCCGCCGCCCGGCGGCGGCGCGAGCGTGCCCTGAAGCTGACTGGCGCCAGAGCCGCGGCTCTGGCGCCCCGGCCTGAATGGGCGTCCGACTGGCCGTCGCTGGTGGTGACGGCGCTGGCGGCGGCGCTGATCGGGTTGCCGCTGGCGAATCTGGTCTACCGCTCGTTGCGGACCGGCGGCGGCCTGGGGTTCGGGAATTATCTGGCGCTGGGCGATTCGGGGCGTTCCGGCCTGCCCTATTCGCTGGCTCAGGCGGCCGGGCGCTCGGTCCTGGTCGCGCTCCTGGCCGGGTCGATCGCCCTGGCGCTGGGGTTGATGGTGGCCGCGGTGATGGCCCGGCGGCCGCGCGCCGCGGGGCTTCGGCGGGCTCAGGATTGGTTCGACGGGGTGTTGATGGCGCCGCTGGGTGTGTCAGCGGTGACGGTCGGCTTTGGTTTCTTGATCACGCTCGACCGGGCGCCGTTGAATCTGCGGACCTCGTTTTGGCTGATCCCGTTGGCGCAGGCGCTGGTGGCGTTGCCCCTGGTGGTGCGCACGGTGTTGCCGGCGCTGCGGTCGATCGACCCGCGCTGGCGCCAGGCGGCGGCGGTGCTGGGCGCGCCCCCGTGGCGGGTCTTCGCCTCGGTCGACGCGGCCCTGACGCGCCGGGCGCTGGCGGTCGCGGCCGCCTACGCCTTCGCCGTCTCGGTGGGGGAGTTCGGGGCCACATCGTTCTTGGCCCGCCCGGACACAACCACCTTGCCGGTGGCGATTTATAAGTTGCTCGGTCGGCCGGGGGCCGACAACCTGGGCTTGGCGCTGGCCGGGGCGGTGCTCCTGGCGGCCATGACGGCGCTGGTCATGGCCTTGGCTGAGGCGCGCTGGCGCCTCCCAGGCCAGGCCTGGGGCGGCCGCGTGCGGGCGGCGGCCCGCAGGGTCCGAGCCCGTCAGTTGGCCCAGGCCGCGCCGCCCGCGGCGGCCGGTCGCGGGACGACGGCGTCGGCTGGCGGTGGCGGGACGACGGCATCGGCGGCTGGTCGCGGGACGGCGCCATCGACGGCCGGTGGCGGGACGGCGCCATCGGCGGCATCGACGGCGGTGGGCGTCCCGTGACCGCCGGCCGCATCCCCGACGCGCCCCCGCCCGGCGGCGGCGCGGGGCTGGCCGTGGAGGCGGTCACCGTGCGTTACGGGCAATCGGTGGCCGTCAACGCCGTCAGCCTGACGGTTGGGCCGGGCGAGATCGTGGCGCTGGCGGGGCCCTCGGGCTGCGGCAAATCAACCCTGCTGCGGGCGCTCGCCGGTCTTGAGCCGCTGGCGGGCGGGCGGGTGTCCTGGGACGGGCAGGACCTGGCCGCCGTGCCGGTGCACAAACGCGGCTTCGGTTTGATGTTCCAGGACGGGCAACTGTTCCCGCACCTGAGCGTGGGCGCGAACGTCGCCTACGGCCTGAAGATGGCCGGCCTTCCCCGCGCCGAGCGCGCCGAGCGCGCCGCCGCCTGGCTGGAACTGGTCGGGTTGGCGGGCCACGGCGACCGCGATGTCGCCACGCTGTCCGGTGGCCAGGCCGGGCGGGTGGCGTTGGCCCGGGCGCTGGCCCCGCGCCCGCGCCTGATGCTCCTGGACGAGCCGCTGACGGCGTTGGACGCCGGGCTGCGCCAGGAGCTCGGCGCGGCGGTCCGCTCGATCCTGGCGGCCGCGGCCACACCGGCGCTCTGGGTCAGCCACGACCCGGCCGAAGCCGCCGCCGCTGACAGGACACTCGAGATGCGCGCCGGCCAACTCACCTGACCGCCGCCACCCCGCCACCCCGCCGCCCCGCCGGGCCGCCGCCCCGCCGCCGCCAATCCCCATCAGGTCCGGGCGGCCACCACCCGGCGCGCCGCGCGCGCCACCGACCGCGCGCTGACCAGCGCCAACGTCACAGCGATGAAGCCCGCCACGACCATGGCGACGAACCCGGCGCGATACCCGATCTTGTCGATCAGTTGCCCGGACAGCGACGCGCCCACCGACACGCCGACCCCCATCGACGTGCCCACCCAAGCCAGTCCCTCGGTCAGGCGGTGGGTCGGGACCAGGGATTGCATCAGCGAGTTGAGGTTGATCAAGGTCGGCGCGACGGTGAAACCGGTGGCGAACCCGACCACGCCCAGCTGCGTCGGCCCGTCCGCGAACAACACCAGCACGCAGGTCGCCGCCAGCGCCCCGAGCAGGATCACCCAGCGCCGCGCCACCGAACTGACCCAGTTGCGCGAGCCGTAGGCGAGCCCGCCGGCGGCCGACCCGAGCGACATGGCGCCCAGCACCACGCCGGACAGTTCCTTGACGCCCCAGTCCTCGGTGGCCGCCACGACGGTCACGTCGCAGACCCCGAACAGCCCGCCCACCACCATGGTGACCAGGGCCACCGGCACCACGCCGGGCATCGCCAGGAGCAGTTTGCGGACGTCGGCCTCGAGCCCGCCCGCCAGGTCCCCTTGCCCGATGCCGTCAACCCGCTTTGTCCGGCTGGCCGGCGGTTCGGTGGACCTCAGTGAGTAGAACCACAGCGACCCGCCCACGCCCAGGATGACCGGGGCCACCAGACCGGCGCTGGGCGCCACCTGTGTCGCCAGGAAGGTGGCCGTCACCGGGCCGATCACGAAGCAAAGCTCGTCCAGGGTCGACTCCAGGGAGAAGGCGGTGTGAAGCTGGCGCGAGTTCTTGACCACCATGTTCCAGCGCGCCCGGACCAGCGCCCCGGGCGCGCCTCCGGTGGCGCCGGAGATGACGGCCGGCACGAACAGCGTCCAGGACGGCGTGTGCAGCGTGCCCAGCACCACCAGCACCGCCAGGGCGGCGGCCGAGGTCAGCGCGGACGGGAGCATGACCCGGCGCTGACCGTGGCGGTCCACCAGGTTCGACAGCACGGCCGTTCCGGCCGCCCAGGCGATCACGTTGGCGGCCGAGACGCCGCCGGCCAAGGCGTAAGACTTGTATTGGGCGGAGACCATCATGACGACCCCGATTCCGGTCATCGACCCGCCGCCGCGCGCCACCAGCGCGGCGCCGCAAAAGGCGGCCGCGCCAGGGATTCTGAGAAGCTCAAGATACGCGCGCACGGAGTCACAATGATATGTCCTCGCCGGTCGCGCGCGAACCAGTTTCCCGGCCCGCCGGCACGGTTTCAGCGCCTGGCGGCGGCGGGACACCGGGCCGGGCGCCGCGCTCCCGGGCGCCGCGCCGCCGGGACGAACCGGGCGGTCGGCATCGGCGCTAGATTGGGCGCGTGACACTCGTCCTCGGCGTCATCCCCGGCGCCGCGCCCCAACTGCTCGTGGCCGGTCAGTCTTTGTCCGATGCCGCGCCCCGGCTCCCAGCCGCCCGCCCCGAACCGGTTGGGGACGGCATCAGCGTTGTCCTGGCCGAGCCCGGGGCCCCCGCCCCGGCGGGGGCCGCTTGGGCGCCAGCGCGCACGGCCCTGCCAACGCTGCCCCCGGCCAGTCAGCCGGTCGCGCTGCGGGCGATAGCCGTCGCCAATTGGCGCCAGCGGTCGCGTTTCTGCCCCGCCTGCGGCGGGCCGGTCGAGCCTGACCAGCGGCGCGAGGGCTACAGCTGCGTGCGCGAGGACCGGCCGATCTTCCCCCGCACCGACCCATGTGTCATCACGGCCATCATCGACGGCGCCGACAGGCTGCTGCTGTCGCACGCCTCGAATCACCCGCCGGGCTTGTACACGCTGGTGGCGGGCTTTGTCGAGGCGGGCGAGTCACTGGAGGCGGCGGTCCGCCGCGAAGCCCTTGAGGAAGTCGGCGTCGAGGTCACCGCCCCACGCTTCCTGCGTTCCCAGCCGTGGCCCTTCCCCGGCTCGCTGATGGCCTCATTCACCGCCTTGGCCACAGGCACAGCCATCGCGGTCGACGGCGCCGAGATCACGGACGCGGCCTGGTTCACCCGCCCGGAGTTGACCCGCGCCCTCGACTCCGGCCGGGTCCTCCTGCCCCTCGACTACTCGGTCGCCCGCCAAACCATCGAGTCCTGGCGCCTCGGCGCCATCCGCTGACCAAGTGCCGCCCCTGAGCCTCGATCCGCAAAATCTCGGAGCGAAGCGGAGAGAGTTTGCGGGGTGCCTCTAGAAGGAAACGATCCAGAATGCCCGCAAGGGGGTATTGGGCTGGGAGGGTAGGTCAGAGCACTGCGCTGTGCCGGGCCAAGGGGATTGGCGGGGCGGGCGCGCGGCGGCGGGCCCGGCGGATCCAAGCTTAGGCGCGGTGCGGTAGCTGGGGGATCGGCTGGCCGGCCGCTTCCATGTCTTTGCGCAGGTCGCGGGGCAGGGCGAAGGCCAGCGCGTCGGAATCGGCGGCGACTTCCTCGCGGTCGGCGAAGCCGAGTTCGGCCAGGCGGTCCAGGGCCTGTTCGACCAGCACCTCTGGCACCGAGGCGCCGGAGGTCAGGCCGACGCTGGCCGCGCCCCGCAGCCAATCGGGGTTGATGTCGGCGGCGGAATCAACCCGGTGGGCGGCCCCGGCGCCGTGGCCGAGGGCGACCTCCACCAGGCGCACCGAATTGGACGAGTTGGCCGAGCCGACCACGATCATGACGTCGCAACGGGCGGCGATCTGCTTGACCGCGCCCTGGCGGTTCTGGGTGGCGTAGCAGATGTCGTCCGAGGGCGGGTCGGTCAGCAGCTCGAAGCGCTGGCGCAGGCGCTCCACCGTGGCCAGGGTCTCATCGACCGAGAGCGTGGTCTGCGACAGCCAGGCGACCTTGGCCGGATCGGGGACCTCGACGGCATCGGCCTCCACCGGCGAGTCGATGACCTGGATCGCTTCCGGCGCCTCCCCGGCCGTGCCCTCGACCTCCTCGTGTCCCTGGTGACCGATCAGCACTATCGAGTAACCCCGGCTGGCGAATTTGCCGACCTCCCGGTGGACCTTGGTGACCAACGGGCAGGTGGCGTCGATCACCCGCAGGCCGCGCTGGCGCGCCTCGGCGCGGACCGCCGGGGAGACCCCGTGCGCGGAGAAGACCACCCGCGCGCCGACAGGCGCCTGGTCCAGTTCGCTGACGAAGACCGCGCCCCGGCCGGCCAGCCGGTCTACCACATGCTTGTTGTGGACGATCTCCTTGCGGACATAGATCGGCGGCCCGTACAGCTCCAGCGCCCGCTCGACCGTCTCGACCGCCCGGTCGACCCCGGCGCAGTAACCGCGCGGGGCCGCCAGCAGCACTTTCCCCACTAGGCGCGGTCCTCCGCCGGGCCGGGGGCGTCCGCCGGGCCGCAGGCGTCCGCCAGCCAGGCGTCCTCGGCCCGGCGCTTGATCCCTGCCAGCATCCCGCGCGTCACCACGAAGCTGACCCAATTGGCCGCCTTGACGCCCAGGCCGGTCACCCACTTGGACCAGACGCAGCGTTCGCGCACCACCAGCCGGGTGCCCGCCAGCCCCTCCGGCTCCAGCACAAAGGCCCAGGAGAAGTCGAAGCCCCAGGACGAGGCGAACAACGCGCCGCCCTCGGGCTTGCCCGCTGACAAGTTGTCCAGCACCAGCGCCCGCTCCGGCTCGGCCAGCGCCACCCGCAACTCGATCGCCTGGGCCAGGCGCACGCCATCGCCGACCGCCAGGCGCTGCCAGTCGGGGACCACTGCGTTGGCGTTGTCGCCGTCCAGCCCGGCCAGATTCTCGAGCCAGGCGTAAGAGTAGAAACCGGCTTTGTCCTGGCCGATTTGGACCAGCCAGGGCCAGACCACGCTGGGCGGCGCGTCGATCCCGACCGCCCGCGTGGCTTGCAGCAAGGGCTGCGGCACCAGGTTGTCGCCCGGCAGGACCGCGCGTTGCTCGGCGGCGGTCGCCCCCCAACGCCGCTGCCAGCGCCAAGCCGCCAACGCGCCAATCCCGGCCCCGGCCATCGCCAGATGCCACAGCACAACCTTGCCCCTGCCCTTAGCCATGAACCTAGTGTGCCACTCGCCGCCCCCCGGCACCGAACCGCGCCGGAACCGCGCTGGGTCAGCGTCCAGCCCAGCCGCGCTGGGTCAGCGTCCAGCCCAGCCGCGCCGGGCCAGCGCCCGGCCGCCAACCGGCCAGACGGCATCGGCGGCATCAGCCGGGGCGCCGGGGCTGGGGGCGTCGGCCGCGCGGCGACCGCGCGGCGGGGGCGCGGCGGGGGCGCGGCGGCGGCCGGGATGGCCCGTGGCACAATTGGGGGCGGCGCGACTGAACACCCTTGGACCGAAGGAGCCTGGTTTTGGCCGATTTCTCCGACAGCGGCACGCCGCCCGTCGGCCCGGCCGGGACCGGCGGAACGGCGCCCGCGCAACCGTGAACGATTCCTCGCCCACCCAGCCGTGGCCGGTGGCCCGCGCCTCCGAGCTGGTCAGAGGCTATGTCGAACGACTCGGCGCGGTCTGGTTGGAGGGCCAGGTGGTCCAGTTCAACCGCCGCGCGCAGCTGGCCTTCGGCGTGCTGCGCGACCTCGCCCAGAACGTCTCCATCGACATCGCCGTGCCCGCCGCCGCCCTTGTGGCCCTGGATGTGCGCGAGGGCGCGCGGGTGGTGGTCAACGGCAAATTCGAGTTCTGGACCAAACAGGGGCGGTTGTCCTTCCGCGTCCGCGAAATCCGCCTGGCCGGAGAGGGCCAGCTGCTCGCCCGCCTCGAGGAGCTGAAACGCAAACTGGCGGCCGAAGGCCTGTTCGCCGAGGACCGCAAGCGGCCGCTGCCGTTCGCGCCCGGGCTGATCGGGCTGATCTGCGGACGCGACTCCAAGGCCGAGCACGACGTTGTCGAGGTCGCCACCCGCCGCTGGCCGGCCGCCCGCTTCGCCGTCCGCAACACCGCCGTCCAGGGCCCCGCCGCCGCCGGCCAGGTGATCGCCGCGCTCAGCGAGTTGGACGCCGACCCGGCCGTGGCGGTGATCGTCATCGCTCGCGGCGGCGGCTCCCTCGAAGACCTGCTGCCGTTCTCCGACGAAGCTCTCATCAGGGCGGTCGCGGCGGCGGCGACGCCGGTGGTGAGCGCGATCGGGCATGAGCCGGACGCCCCGATCCTGGACCTGGTGGCGGACTTCCGGGCGGCCACGCCCACGGACGCCGGCAAGCGGATCGTGCCGGATTTCGGGGACGAGTCGACTTTGGTGTCCGATGCCGTCTCCCGGCTCCGGCGCGCGGCCTCCGGTCGGGTGGAACGCGAGCGGGAGGCGCTGGCGGCCATCCGTTCCCGCCCGGCGCTGAAGGACCCGGGCTGGGTGGTGGCCGGCCGGGCCGACGAGGTGGCGACGTTGGTGGCGGACGGTCGGCGCGGCATCGGCCAAAGGCTGAGCGCGGCCGAGGCGGCGCTCGAAACCCTGCGCGGGCGGCTGGTGGCCCTCTCCCCGCAGGGCACGCTGGCGCGCGGCTACGCCCTCGTCACCAAGGAGTCCGCGCTGGTCACAGACCCGGCCCAGGTCGCGGGCGGGGACCGTTTGCGGGTGCGGGTGGCGGGCGGCGCCTTCGGCGTGGAGGCGTTAGGGTTGGAGCCGTGAGCAAGCCCGTCAGCGCGTCCGCGAATGTGCCCGTGCCGGTTGAGGAGTTGACTTACGAGCAGGCCCGGGCGGAACTGATCCAGGTGGTCCAGGCCCTTGAGGCCGGCTCGCAGGCGTTGGAGGAGGCGTTGGCCTTGTGGGAGCGCGGCGAGGTCTTGGCCGGGCGCTGCCAGGAGTGGTTGGACGCGGCCAGGGACCGGATCGCCGCCCGGTCCGGTGAGGCGGCGGCGGCGGATTAGCCGGCGCCCAGCGCGGCCCGCGCGCCCAGCGCGCCCAGTGAGGCCAGCGCCGCCAGCGCGCCCAGCGCGCCCAGCGCCGCCAGAGCGGCCTCAGCCGATGATGCCCTGCTCGTGGTCCCACTGGCGCGGGTCCAACTGCGGGCGCGCCCAATGGTAATCCGAGTCGAACAGCGGCGATGAGATCATCAGGTCGGCGGTGGCCGAATTGCAGGCCGCCGGGGCGTTCCACAGGGCCGCCAGGCGCAGCAGCGCCTTGACGTCCGGATCGTGCGGCTGGGGCTCGAGCGGGTCCCAGAAGAACATCAGCACGTCCAACCGGCCTTCCGCGATCATCGCGCCGACCTGCTGGTCCCCGCCCACCGGCCCGGACAGCAACCGGTTGACGGGCAACCCCAGCTCGTATTCGATCATCGTGCCGGTGGTGCCGGTGGCCCACAGCTCATGCCGGGACAGGGTCTCGCGGTTGTACTCCGCCCATCGCAGCAGGTCGGCCTTCTTGTTGTCATGCGCCACCAAGGCGATTCGCCGGCGCGTGACCGCGTTCTGGTTGTCCATGTGCCAGTCAGGGGCGCGGCCCCGGGCCGCCCCCCTTCCCCCTTTCCATCCGTGCGCGCGGTCTGCTGGCGCGCTTCTTAGAGACCACTGTCCGAGACGACCTTACCGCCGCAGCTGTCAGCTCATCGGCACGTCGTCGATGGCGGGCAGTTGGATGGTGTCGGCCAGGATCAGCTCGGATTCGTCGCGGCGGTGGCTGAGAACGTTGTCGATGTAACTCGAGACGGCCTCGTCCAGGGGCACGTACCGCGATTCGCGCTGCGACATGAACCAGCGATGCTCAAGGATCTCATGGTAAATCTGCGGCAGCTCGAGTTTGCCGCGCAGTTCGCGCGGCACCGAGCGGACGGCCGGCTCGAAGACGTGGGTCAGCCAATCATGCGCCACGAAGTCCTCGTCCACATCCGACTGGCCGGAGTGCATCCGGTAGGTGTCGAGGTCGTTCAAGAGCCGCCGCGCCTGATTCTCTTGCACGTCCAGACCGGTCAGGCGGAATAGGCGGCGGGAGTGGTGCCCGGCGTCGACCACTTGCGGGCGGATGTGCAAGGCGGTGCCGTCCCGGCTGGACGTCATCGACATCTCGGCGACGTCGAAGCCGAGGTCGTTGAGCCGGTTGATGCGGTCCTGGAGGCGCCAGCGGGCGTCGGTGGAGATCGTCTCCTCCTCGGTCAGGGCGCGCCAGAGTTGGTCGTAGCGCTCGATCAGGAAGTCGCCGATGGCGATCGGGTCGAGGTCGTCTTCGAGCATCGACCCAGCTTCGAGGTCCATCAATTCGCCGATGACGTTTGTCCGGGCCAGGTCGATGTCATAGGCGCGCTGGCCGTCGGTCAGCTCGTCGTGGAGGGCCCCCGTCTCGGCGTCGACCAGGTAGGCCGAGAACTCCTTGGCGTCGCGCCGGAAAAGAGTGTTCGAGAGCGACACGTCGCCCCAGTAGAAACCGAGCAAGTGCAGGCGCACAATCAACAGCGCCAAGGCGTCCAGCAGCCGGGTGGCCATGTCCGGGCGCAGCCGGTAGGAGAACAGCGCCCGGTAGGGCAGCGAGAACTGCAAATGGCGCGTCAGCAGGGCCGCGTCCAGCGGCTCGCCCTCAGGGGTGGTGCGCCCGCCGACCACCGCCACCGGCGCGACCGCCGGTGCGTCCAGGTTGGCGAGGTCTTTGAGCAGCCCATATTCGCGCCCGGCGGCGTAGGAGGCGATCTCTTTGACCGCCAGCACGCGCCCAGACAGTTTGACGAAGCGGACCACGTGGCGTGAGATGCCGCGCGGCAGCGCCAGCACCACGTCATCCGGCCATTCGGCCAGCGGCAACTGCCAGGGCAAGTCGAACAGCGCCGAATCGGGCGTCACGGCGGTGATCGTGAGGGCCTGGGCCATGTGTCTTACGCTCCCCGAATCTGGCTGTGGATAGTTGGCGGCGCCGACCGGGCGCTGGCGAGCGTCTGGCGACCAGACGGCATCGGGCGGACCGAAAAGCGAACCGCCGCCCGGGGTCACCCCCGGGGCGGCGGTTCAAGATACTACCGGCTCAGCGCCGGGCCAAATCGGGTCACTCCGGCAGGCGTTCTCCGGTCGCGGCCGAGAAGTTGTGCTGCTCGCCGGCGCGGATCGTGAAGTAGACCGTCTCACCCTTGTGCGGCACCGCCCTGGGGTCGACCCGCGCGATCAGCGATCCGCCCTGCAGGGTGGAGGTCTCCGGGTCGGATCCCTTGAGGCTGCCGTAGGCGTAGGCGTCCGAGCCGAGTTCTTCGACAATGTCGATCTCGACCGGGATGGCGCCGGGCGTGCTGGCCGTGGCCGGTTCCAGGTTCTCCGGCCTGAAGCCGACCGTCAGCTTGCCCTCGTCCTCCGGCGTCATGGCGGCCAGGACCTCACGGCTGAGCGGGACGCTCGCCTCGCCGATGGCGACGGCGTCGCCCTTGACCGGGAAGGTGCCTATGTTCATGGCCGGCGAGCCGATGAACGTGGCCACGAAGGCGTTGGCCGGCTTGTCGTAGAGCACCAGCGGCGATCCGACCTGTTGGAGCAGGCCGTCCTTGAGGACCGCGATGCGGTCGCCCATGGTCAGGGCCTCGGTTTGGTCGTGGGTGACGTAGACCGTGGTGACGCCGAGGCGGCGCTGCAGCGAGGCGATCTGGGTGCGGGTGGAGACGCGCAGTTTGGCGTCGAGGTTCGACAGCGGCTCGTCCATCAAGAAGACGCGCGGCTGGCGGACGATGGCGCGGCCCATCGCCACGCGCTGACGTTGGCCGCCGGACAGGGCCTTCGGCTTGCGGGCCAGGTACTCCTGCAAGTCGAGGATCTTGGCGGCCTCCTCGACCCGCTCACGGATTTGGGCTTTGGGCATCCCGGCGATCTTCAGCGCGAAACCCATGTTGTCCGCCACCGTCATGTGCGGGTAAAGAGCGTAGTTCTGGAACACCATCGCGATGTCGCGGTCCTTCGGCTGCACATCGGTGACGTCGCGGTCACCGATCAAAATGCGGCCCTCGTTGACTTCCTCAAGTCCCGCCAGCATCCGCAGCGACGTCGACTTGCCGCAGCCGGACGGGCCGACCAAAACAAGGAACTCGCCGTCTTCAATGTGGAGATCGAGGTGTTCGACCGCTGGGCGCTCAGTGCCGGGATAAATCCTGGTGGCCCCATCAAAGGTCACAGTTGCCATGACAAATACTTCCCTTCACCGGCAGGTACGTGCCGGACGATCCGTGGTGAAAGGCGCCGCCCGGGGCTTTGTCTGACCCGGGCAACACATGCTCAGCCTTTGAGCACGTCATCTATCCTGCCACACCGCCGGCGGCCGCTTGAGTCATTTCGGCCTAATTTAAGCCCTGGGCCAGCTAAAACGCCAAACCCAGGGGATAATACTGGCGCAAAACCCACACAAAGCCCGCCCCTGCGCCGCGTCCAGGCGCGGGCGGCGGCCCTCAGCTCTTGACCGCCCCCAGCATTGAGAGCACCTGGAAGGTCACCAGCAGCGCGCCGCAGGCGAACACCAGCACATAGGCGCCCCAGAAGATGAACACCCTGTAGCCGGGCGGGCTGAGGCCGGCCCGGCGGGCGGGCTCGGAACGGAGCCGGCGCAGGGCCGCGACCGGGAAGAAGATTCCCAAGGCGGCGACGAAGATCGAGGCGAAGGCGAGCAGCTGGACAAAGGCGCTCTGGAAGGCCAAGGCCACCGCCAGCGGCGGGACGAAGCACAAGGCCGCCAGCCCGGCGCGGCTCTTGAAGCCGCCCCCGCGCGGCCCGCCATTGCGGCCTCCGGCCGCCGGGCCCGGACGCAGGACGCTCCGCAGCACATCCATCAGGGCCAGGCCGGTGGCCAGATAGGTCGTGATCAGGATGGTCGAGGAGAAGGCGTTGAACAGATGCGGTGTCGCCGGGTCATGTCCCACGGCTTCGATCTGCTTCAGGAAAACCCCCACCGACCGGCCCGACCGCTCCACCGCCGCGAACGAGTGGGCGCCCTGCGCCGGCAGCGCCCCCAGCGCCGCGAAGATCCAGACCAGGTAGGTGACCAGGGCGATCGAGTTGGCGACCAGGAACACCCGCCGCAGCGACCGGGGCTCGGCCGCCCCGGCGTAACTGATCATGGTCGGCACCGTGGTGTGGAAGCCGTAGGCGGTCATGAACACCGGCAGCGCCCCCCACAGCCAGGGCAGCTCCGCCCCAGAACGGTAGAGGTTGTCGAGGTGGACGCTCGGCGCCACGCTCACCACCAAGGCGGCCAGCAACACCAGGTTGATGGCGAAGAAGGTCCGGTTGGCCGCCGCCGCCTTTTGACCGCCCAGGAGCACAACGACCGCGATCAGGGCGGTGTACGCGACCGAGATGACTCCGGCCGGGACCTTCCAACCCAGATAGCTGGTCAGGTCGAGCCCGTAGGTCGAGCCCGCCCCGGAGATGAAGCTGGCCGAGAACGTGTACATCATGGCCAGGGCGGCCGCGTTGACGGCCACTCCCCCGCGCCGCCCGAACAACGTCTTGCCGATCTGGCCGAACTCGGTTCCCGGCGGGAAAGCCAGGCAGACCTCCAGCATCATCAGGCCGGTGTAGGTCATCAAGGCCCACAGGCCGATCATCGCCACCGCCGCCAAGGCCATGCCCATGCCGTGAGCCACGATCGGCAGGGCCAACATCCCCGCGCCCATTTCCGTGGCCGTGAGCAGGAACACCGCCCCGATGAAACGCGAGGCGGGCAGTTTGGCGGTTCTGGCGGCGGGAGCGCCAGCGGCCGGAGCGCCAGCGGCGGGAGCGCCTCCCGCCCCGCCCGCAGTCATGGTCTCGCCCCCAACCGGCTCAGTACTTCGTCAGGAAGTCGGACAACGCCCGCGTGCCGAAGTCCAAGGACGCCACCGGCACGCGCTCATCGACACCGTGGAACATCCGCATGAAGTCAAAGCCCTCCGGCAGGTTCAACGGCGTGAAACCGTAGCCAGCTATCCCCAGGCGCGCCAGGGACTTGTTGTCCGTGCCCCCGGGCATCATGAACGGCGCCACCGGCACGCCCGGGTCGAACTGCATCAAACTGGCCACCATCGCATCATAGATCGGTCCGTCGTCCGGGGATTCCATGCCGATGTGGTCGTTCAGCCGCTCAATCGAGACGTCCTTGCCGACCATTCGCTCGACCATCTTCCAGTCGGCGTCGCGCTCGTCCGGCAATGGGCGCATGTCCACGGTGGCGCTGGCAGCTGGCGGCACCACATTGGCCTTGCCCCCGGCTTCGAGGCTGGTCAGATTCAGATGGGTGGCCATGGACGCGGCCGCCGCCAGGCCGAACCCGCCGCCGCGCTCGAGCAGGGCTTTGGCCGCCTCTGGATCGGACAGGTCGATCGGGCTGCCGGTGACCTTGCCCAATTCGGTCAGGAAATCGCGCATCGTCTTGGTCATGCGCGCCGGGAAGTGATGGCGGTCGAGCCGGCTGAGCGCGGTCACCAGTTTGGCGACGGCGTTGTCGTCGTTCTCGAAGGAACCGTGCCCGCCGCTGCCCTTGGCGGTCAGACGCATCCAGGCGATCGCCTTCTCGGCGGTCTCGATCAGGTAGACCTTGTGGCCCACGATCCAAGCCGTGAAGCCGCCGGCCTCGCTGATGGCCTCCTTGGCGCCCTGGAACAAGTCGCCGTGGTTGGTCACCATCCATTGCGAGCCGTAGTTGCCGCCGTTCTCCTCGTCCGCGAAGAACGCCAGGATCAGGTCCCGCGCCGGTTTGGCCCCGCGCCGGTGGAAGTCCCGCACCACCGCCAGGATCATGGCGACCTGATCTTTCATGTCGATGGCGCCGCGCCCCCAGATGACGCCGTCCACCACCGCGCCGGCGAACGGCGGGTGCGTCCAATCGCCCAGGGCCGGGACCACGTCCAGGTGTTGATGCACCACCAGCGGCGGTTTGGTCGAGTCTTGGCCCTCGACCCGCACCACCACGTTCGCGCGCCTCGGCGCCGATTCGAACAGTTGCGGCGACAGGCCGATGTCTTGGAGTTTCCCGACCACGAATTCGGCTGCCCCGCGCTCACCCTTGGTGGTGGCCTCGTCGCCGGTGTTGGTGGTGTCGATCTGGATCAGCGCGGCCAGGAAATCGGCCGCCTCTCGCGCCATGGCGCCGCTGGCGTTCGCCGCCGCCGTGTCTTGTTGCATTGTCTTCCCCCGAAGTTGTGGCTTCCCGCGCCGCTTCGACCGGCGCGACTCGGCCCAAGCTAGCCCCCGCAACGCCTCCCCAGGCGCTCCGGCGGCCACTTCTCAGACTGTGAGAACCCGCCTCGGTCTGGGCGCGGCATCGGACGGGGCGGTCGGGGTCGTCAACCGAAAGACCAAACCACGCCGCCGATGCCGTGCGGCCGGTTCTCAGCCCCGGCGTCGGTTGCGCTCAGGGCCCCAACAGCGCGGCTGGCACCACCGCGATCCCGTCTTTGCGCCGGTAGGCCTGCGAGCCGGTGGTGATGACGGCGCCGTCGGCGAAGTCGTCGCCGAGGCGGTCGCGCAGCCACAGCAACTGTTTGACGTCATCGGCGGTGGGCGTGGCGGTGAGCTTGACGTCCAGCGCCACCACCCCGGCGGCCGAGCCTTCGACCACCAGGTCGACCTCGTGCTGGCCGCCATGCGTGCGCAAGTGCCTCACCTCCGCGTCGTTGGCCTGCGCGTAGGTCTTGACGCTGAGCGCCACCAGGTGTTCGAACAGCGCCCCCAGCAGATTGCCGGTGCGCAGGTGGGAGCGCGCCCCTTGGCTGCCGCGCAGCAAAGCGGCGGCGTCGACTTTGAGCAGGCGCGCGGCCAGCGCCGGGTCGGCCAGATAGTGCTTCGGCGCCCAGGTCAGCCGCTCGATCCTGGCCTCGGACGGCGACCAGGCCTCGACCGGGTCCAGTTGCCACAGCCGGCTCAGCACCTGGCGGTAGGCGATCGCCGCCGGCTTCGACGGCTTGTCGGAGACGGCCGGCATGGCGGCGTCCAGGATGCGGTTGTAGCTGGTCGTGTTCGCGGTCGCGGCCGCATAGGCGGCCATCCATTGCAGCAGGGCGGCCGGTTTGCGCACCGGGTAACCCTGTTCTGGGAATTCGCGTTTGACCACGTTGGAGATGTACGAGTCGAGCAGGCGGCCGCGAATGCGTTCCGGCTGCGGGCGGATCGCCGGGAACCCGGAGGCTGTGATCTCGTCGACGTAGTCGGCCAGTTTCAGTTTGGTCCGCCCGGTGGCCTTGGCCCCGCCGGCGAGCATCGCCCCCAGCGACACGGTCGGCTCCGCCAGCCCACGCTCGGCCAGGGACAACGGCCGCATCATGAAGCTGACGACGCGCCGCGCCCCGGAGTGGACTTGGGCGCCGCGCGGCGGCGAGGCGCTGCCGGCGATGATGTATTGGCCGTCCTGGACGCCGGCGTCGACGGATTGCCGAATCCTGTCCCAGACCTCGGGCTGGCGCTGCCATTCGTCTATCAGCAGCGGCGCCGGCTGCGTTTCGATCAATTCCGGGTCGGCTTCGAACAGCTCCCGGTCGCGCGCCTGGTCGAGGCTGAGCGCGCTGGCGGCCCGCTGGCGGGCCGTCGCCGTCTTGCCGACGCCTTTGGCGCCGTAGATGTGAGTTGCCGCCAATCGGGGCTGAAACTCGTCCAACTCGTCGTCGATCACGCGGCGAAGATAATTCCGCACGGCAGTACTTTACTGTTTCGCAGAGGCGGACATGACCATTCCGCAGGGCCATATTTGACCGTTACGTAAACATCATGTAAACAGCCCGGCCGCCGGTTCTGGTCAGCCGCGTCCCCTTGCTCCCGGCAAACGGACGGTCGCCCGCGGCGTTCTAGCCCAAGTGGCGCACGATCCAGCGACCCTCATAGCCGTGGGCGCCAGCGCGCGAGGCGGCCGCCCGCGACAGCCGGCCGCGGTCGCGGACGTCGAGTTTGAGGCGCGCCCGGCAATGGCAGGCCCTGGCCAAGGCGTGCGAGGCGCCGGCCGGGCCGGCGGTGACGTTGCAGACCAGCAGTCCCCGGCGGCGCAGCCGCCGGGCGAGGTCGGCGAAGATGTGATCGCCTGAGGCTATCGCCACAGAGTCGAACCGATCAGCCACATGGTCCGGGTCGACCGCTTCGATGAGCGCGCGGTCGGCCGCGTCCTGGCCCTTGCCGGAGACCAGTTGGAAGCTGTTGACCGGCAGCGAGTCCATGAAGTTCTTGACCCCGAAATCGGACAGCCCCACCACCACGTTGTCCTCGTCGTTGACCCGGAGCGCGTCGGTCAGCGCCTCCCAGACGGCCCGCGCCACCGCCGCCGGGGCGTCCGGCCCGCCGCACAGATTCTCGTGGTCGTCCAACAGCAGCAGGCGACCCCGCAGCAGCCGTGGAGCGGCGGCCGCGTCTGGTTCGTCCGCCGCCGGGGCGCGACGCGAGACCGTGGTCACCGGTCTAGTGTCGCAAACTCCCGGCCCTCGGCGCGCCGACGCGCCGCGTTCCCGTGGCCACCGGGGTCAAGTTCGGCGCGGCTGGGAGTCCGCGCGCGGCATCGGACATTGGCCCCGCCCCCGCCGGACTGGCCGCCGGACGGACCGCCAGACTGGCCGCCGGACGGACCGCCGACCCCGGCCTGGCAACCCGGACGGCACCCCCAGAACCCCCAACGAACCGCAGACCTCCTAGTACAAACGAACTACAACCGTCACCGAAACGTGCTATTCGTGTGCTCAAAATGTGGCGCAACCGGGGCTCAAACGTGACGGGATCGAGCCCTTTTCGCGTCCCGAGCCGGTTAATTTACTCAGATGAACGCGCCAAGAGCGGGCGCGCAACCGGAAACTAGCCAAGGCGGTGGAACGATGAGAAAGAACACACGGACGGCCAGACCAGCGCTGTTGAGGGCGGGGCTGGCGGCGGGAATGGCGGCTGGAATGGCGGCGGGACTGCTGGGCGGCTGCGCGTCGGGAGAGCCTGGCGACGCCGCGGACGGGTACGTCACCGGGGCCGGCCCGGCCTACCAGGGCCCGGCCGGCGAGGCGGACACCGGCACGCTCGGGCGCGACGATCTCCCGGGCGAGCCCGTCGCCGACCCGGTCATGGTCGAAAACGATTGGGTGGACGTGGCGGCGCAGCCGGTGTCGACCTTCTCCTCGGACGTGGACACCGCCTCCTACACAATGCTGCGCTACATGCTGGGCGCCGCGGAGTGGTATGAGGGCATGGGCGCCCAATTCCGCATCGAGGAGATGATCAACTACTTCGACTACGACTACGCCGCGCCGGCCGCGAATTCCGCCCGGCCGTTCAACGTGGACGTGAAACTGGGCGCGGCGCCGTGGGACCCGAGCCATCAGATCGCGCGCATCGGCGTCAAAGCCAAGGAGGCCCGGCCGACCAGCGAAGGCAACAACGTTGTGCTGCTGATCGACACCTCCGGCTCGATGTCGGCCGAGAACAAGCTGCCCCTGCTGGTCGAGTCTTTCAAACTGCTGGCTGAGAAGTTCGACCATCGGGACCGAATCTCGCTCATCACCTATGCGGGGAGCTCGTCCATCTTGCTCGACGGGGCGACTGGGACCGAGCACGGCGAGATCAATCGCGCCCTCGAGTCGCTGACCTCCGCCGGCGCCACGGCCGGCGCCGACGCGCTCAAGCAGGCTTACGCCTTGGCCGCCAAGAACTTCATCGAGGGCGGCAACAACCGCGTCGTCCTGGCTACCGATGGCGACTTCAACGTTGGCCCGTCCAGCGTCGAAGCGCTGAAAGCCCAGATCACGCAGGCCCGCTCGGAGGGGGTCTTCATCTCTGTGTTCGGCTTCGGCATGTACGCCCATGACGCCATGATGGAGACGATCGCCGACAACGGCAACGGCAACTACTTCTACATCGACTCAATGAACGAGGCCCGCCGGGCGCTGGTCGACCAGTTCGATTCGACCATGTTCACCGTCGCCAAGGACCTGAAGCTCCAGGTGACGTTCAACCCGCAGACGGTGGCCCGCTACCGCCTGATCGGTTACGAGAACCGGGTCCTGGCCAACGAGGACTTCGCCGATGACGCCGTCGACGCCGGTGACGTCGGGGCCGGCGCCACGGTCACAGCCCTCTACGAGTTGGTGCCCGGCCGGGCGGAGACCGCCGAAGCCGCCGATGCCGTCACCGCCGCCCCAGCGGACGGGGCCAGTTCCGCAGCGGTCGAGCCGGACAGTTGGATGACCGTCTCGACCCGCTACAAGGCGGCGGACGGCGACGAGTCGAAGCAGGACGATTTCGCGGTCCCACAGGGCGGGGACAAGGTCAGCGCCGATGACGACTGGCGCTTCGCCGTGGCCGTGGCCGAGTTCGGGTTGATCCTGCGCGACTCCCAGCATCGCGGTGCGGCCTCGCTGGATCAGGTCAAGTCGCTGGCCGAGGCCGCGCTGGGCGAGGACCCCTACGGCCTGCGGGCCGAGTTCGTGGAGTTGGTCGAACGCTACCGCGAGCTGACCAGTTAGGAGCGTGGTGACGCCGGGTGGAGCCACCTGCCGGACTCGAACCGGCGACCGTCCGCTTACAAGGCGGGAGCTCTACCAACTGAGCTAAGGTGGCGGTCGGCCCCGCCGGCGGGCGGGGCCTTTGGCAAGATTACTCCGCGTCTGGCGGCTTGCCATCTTTGACGTTGGCGATGGCCTTGTCGAGCGGGCCGGCCATGTACTGCGTCTCGCCCGCCTCATCTGTGGCCTCCAGCAGCCAGCGGCTCCAGGCTTCCGGCGTCGATCCGGCGAAGGACATCAGGATCGTCGGTGTGAGGCCGTTGGCCTGCTCGCGGCCTTGGTCGGAGGACCACAGCGCCCATTCGGCCACCGGCGAGTCGGTGAAATGGTCGATTGTGCCCTGGCTGACGCCCGCCTGGAGGGCGAGTTCGGCGATGGCCGCGTCGGTGAGGTCGCCTTCGGTGTACGACTCCGCCGGCTGTTCGGCCCACAGCGCCTCATGGAAGGCCCAGAAGTGCTCCGGCTCGAAGGCGGCCACGGTGTTGGCCGCCAGCATGGCGCGCCAGGAGTACTCCTCGTTCCAACCAGTCAAACTGTTCACCAAGTGAACGACCAGCCGAATCTCGCCGGCCTCAGCCTTGGCGGCGAGCGCCTGGCCGTGGGCCTGCTCCAGCAGGCCGCACCAGGGGCAGAGCAGGTCGGAGACGATCCTGACGGTGACGACGTCATCGGCGCTGGGGGCGTCGCCGCCCGGTGCCAGGTCCCGGCCGATCAGGATGCCGCCGTCCTCCAGGGCCCCAGCCGGGCGGTTGGGATCGGCCGTCCCGGCCGTCCCGGCGGTCCCGGCCGTCCCGGTGGCGGGCGGCGGTTCGGAGCGACTCGAGGCGTTGGTGACGATCAGCGCCGCCACCACCGCCAGCGCCACCAGCGCGATCACCGCCGCGCCGATCAGCGCCAGCCGGCGGCGGGCCTGGCGCGCCCGCTCGCGCATCATCTCCTCGACGCGCAAGCCTTTCTTGGAGGTCCCGCGCTCAGCCATTCGGGTTGTCCCCGGCCAACACCCTGGCGATGGCGTCGTCAAGGTTGACGCCGTATGGGTCTTCGATCTGCGTCAGGCGTGAGTCCGAGGGTCCGATCCACATCGATGGCGTGCCCTGCAGGCCATCCGACCGGCCTTTGTCGGTTGAGTAGGTGATCCAGTCGTAAAACTCCTGGTCGGCGAACTTGTCGGTCGCCTCCGAGCCGATGCCGACTTCCTGCGCCACTTCGATCAGGCGCTCGTCGGTCAGCCCCTCGGTGTATTCGCCCGGTTGAATGTCCGAATCGAAGAGGCGGGAATGGAAGGCCAGGAACTTGTCCGGCGCGTACTTGGCCACGGTCAGCGCCGCGTTGGAGGCCCGCGTCGAGTAGTTCGTCCCCTCCGACATGTAATCGAGGATCGCCAGCGGCTGAATCTCCAGCTTGATCTTGCCCGCCGCGGCCAGTTCCTCGAATTTGCCGCTCAGCCGCGCCTCGACCGAGGCGCAGTTCGGGCACATGTAGTCGGAGTAGACGCGCACCACCACGACGTCATCGCCCTCGGCCGGGGTTCCGCCCGGCGCCAGATCTTGCCCGATGACGACCGCCCCGGCCTCGATCGCGCCCGGCGGTTTGGCCACGTCGCCGTAGGACGACTTGGTGGCCTCGATCAACACCAGCACCACCGCCACCACGATCCCGACCACGACCAGCACCGCCCCGGCGATGGCCAGCAGCTTGGTGCGCCGCTCCTTGGCCGCTTGGGCGGCTTTCAGCCGCTCCGCCTCGGCCCGCGCCTGGGCCGCGTCCCGGCCGCGCGCCGCCGGCGCCGGTTTCCTTGACTTGCGTTTGTCTGCCATCTCAATCCTCTGCTTGAACCAGTTCCGCCCGGCGTTGCGGGTCGAGCCCGAACCGCTTGTCGAGCGACAACGCCGAGCGCGGCCAGACCGCCAGGAAGACCGTCATCGCCACAAAGCCGACGTCTCGGGCTATGTCCCCCACATATCTGGCGCCCACGTCGGCTGACAGGTCGGCCTTGATCCCGGGGAAACAGCCGCAGTCGATGTTCAACCCGCGCGCCCAGGCGGAGATGATCCCGGCGATGAACACCACCAGCATCAACCCGAACACGACCGCCGCGTACCGGGTCAGCAGCCCGGCCAGGATCAGCAGCGCCAAAGCCAGCTCGATGATCGGCAGCCCGACGCCGATCAGTTGGTTGATCGCCGCCGGGAACAGCCGGTAGTTGCTGACCGCTTGCTGGCTGGTGCGCAGGTCAGCCAGCTTCGGCACGGCCGCGAACGCCAGGACCGCCGCCAGCCCGAGCCTGACCACCAGCGACAGCCACGGTTGGGCTCGCCCCCTAAGGGACGCCCAACCGCCGCCGATGCCGCCTGGCTGAGTCGGGGTTGTCACTCGCCCAACAATACTGCCCGAACCTTCGCCGCCGCCCCGCCCCGCAGGTTATGGCTTGGTCAAGACTCGGCTGCGCCCGGCCCGCCGCCGTGTCCAGGCCATGTCCTGACCGGCAGAGCGCTGGGTCAGGCGCCGGTCAGGAGTTGTCTCAGAAGCGCGATGTGGCGGCGGACCGCCGGTTCGCCGCCAACCTGGTCCTCGAGTTCGGCCAGAATCTCGAGTTCGGTCAGCTCGTCGGCCACGCGGGCGGCCGCGCGGGCGGCGCGGCCGCCATGTTGGGCGATCTCCATGAGCGAGACCAGGCGCGCGGCCAAGGCCTGCTGGCCGGCGGCCAGCTTCGCCTGGGCCACCGAGCGGCGGATTTGGACCGCGACCGCGGCCGGGTCCGGTCGCCGCCGCGCCGGCGCCAGCGCCGACTCGAAGTCGATCTCCTCGGGGCCGGATTCGGCCGGGTCCGGGGCGCCGGCGGCGATGGCCGGCGCGTAGCCGTCGGCGCGGGCCTGCTCCGCCGTGTAGCGGTAGACCGGCCTGCCGAAGTAGTCGAAGACCGGCCCGGCCTTGGCCGGCGGCGCGCCCACGATCCCAACCTGGTAGGCGTCCGGGAAGGCGTCGAGCGTGTCCCTCCAGGCGGATCCGTCGGCGGCTTGGCCGCCGTGGGCCAGATTGACAACGATCAGGCCGACGTCACCGGCGGCCGCCCGGTTGAGGCAGTCGCCCAGCGCCGCGATGGTCAGCGGCGCGGGCGTGGCCTGGGCCAACCGCCGGACGGCGGCCAGCGTCTGCGGCGTCGATTCGCCCACCGGGCGGTCGTCAATGTAGACCAGGGCGCGGCGGCCTTCGGGATGCGCGCCGGTCTCATGGCCGGCGAATTTGGCCATCAGCGCCACAGACACCACCGTGGTGCCGGAGTGCGGCGCCAATTGGATCAGGACGCGGCGCTGGTCGCGGCTGATCGCGCCCAATGCCCGGTTGACGGCCGCGGTCTGGTAGTGGCGGAGCGTCACCGGCCCGGCGGCATCGGACAACAACTGCTGGTCGAAACCTTGCGCGACCAACTCCGCCCCAACCCGGCGCAAGTGGTGAAGGCGCAGGTAAGAGCGCCAAGCGCGGCTGGGCGAGGCCAGCGCGGCGGTGGCCTGGGTCTTGCCCGAGGCGACGAAATGCTCGATCAATCCGACACCGTTGGTGGCGTAGGCGATGGCCGCGTCCAGTTTGGCGGCCTGGCGGATGGCCCGGCGTAGGCCGGTCTCCGGCCGGTGCTGGGCCCCGACCGTCGCCACGACGGCCGTCGGCGTGCCGGGCCGGGAGCTGAGCACATAGGCCACGCGGTCCTCGCGCGAGCCGTGGTGGTGGCTCCGCGAGACGGACGGGGGCTCGGCGGCGGCTGTCAACTGGACGCCGCGGGCGACTTGGCCGGGCGCCCAGCCTGCGCTTTCGAGCATGCGGACAATGCGGGCGTTGCGCGAGTCGCGGCGCGGGCGGGGCCAGCCGGCCGCCCGCCAGGCGGCCGAGAACCCCGGCGGCGCGCCGGTCGGTTGAGAGGGGGCGCGGGTTGGGGCTTGGTCGGTCTCGGGCGCAGCGGTCATTCCCCCAATCTAGGTTTGGCCGCGAGACGTGACAGGGGTCACGCCGATCGGGTCAGCATCTGGACCGGCGCCGCCGCCGATGCCGCCCGCCTTTCAGTCCGCCGATGCCGTCCGCCAATTCAGTCCGCCGATGCCGTCCGCCCGCGTCGGCGCTCGGCGTCAACGTTCCAGCTCGCCCCGGATGAAGGCTTCGACCATGGCGCGGCCCTCGCTGTCCTCGTGCTGGACCGGCGGCGATTTGAAGAAGTAGGTCGAGGGGCTGGTGACGGCGCCGCCAATGCCTCGGTCCTTGGCGATCTTGGCTGCGCGCAGCGCGTCGATGATGATCCCGGCCGAGTTCGGCGAGTCCCAGACCTCGAGTTTGTACTCCAGGTTCAGCGGCACCTCGCCGAAGGCGCGGCCCTCCAGGCGCACGAACGCCCATTTGCGGTCATCCAGCCATTCGACGTAGTCCGACGGGCCGATGTGAATGTCGCGGGCGGGCAATTGATGGGACATGTTCGAGGTCACGGACTGCGTCTTGGAGATCTTCTTCGACTCCAGGCGCTCGCGCTCCAACATGTTCTTGAAATCCATGTTGCCGCCGACGTTCAACTGGTAAGTGCGGTCCATGACCACACCGCGATCCTCGAACAGGCGGGCCAGGACGCGGTGCGTGATGGTGGCCCCGACCTGCGATTTGATGTCGTCGCCGACTATCGGCAGGCCGGCGGCCTCGAATTTCGCGGCCCAGGCCGGGTCCGAGGCGATGAACACCGGCAGGGCGTTGACGAAGGCGACGCCCGCGTCGATGGCGCACTGGGCGTAGAACTTGTCGGCTTGCTCGCTGCCGACCGGCAGATAGCTGATGAGCACGTCGACCTGCTTGTCTTTGAGCTCCTGAACCACGTCCACCGGCTCGGCGGCCGACTCCTCGATGGTCAGCCGGTAGTACTTGCCGAGCCCGTCCAGCGTCACCCCGCGTTTGACCTCGACGCCTTTGAACGGCACGTCGGCGATTTTGATGGTGTTGTTCTGGCTGGCCAGAATGGCCTCGGAGAGGTCGCGGCCGACTTTGGCGGCGTCGACGTCGAAGGCGGTGACGAACTCCACGTCCGAGATGTGATAGGGACCGAATTGGACGTGCATCAGGCCGGGCACGGTCGAATCCGGATCGGCGTCTTTGTAGAATTCGACGCCTTGGACAAGCGACGCGGCGCAGTTGCCGACGCCAGCGATTGCGACCCGGATGGGGCTCATTGGTGCTCCTTCTTGCGTGTTGGTTGACTACTTGCGTGGCTGGGAGTGAGGCGCGAATCGCGCTCTGAGTCGATCAGATCTTCCAGCCAGCGCACTTCCCGCTCGACTTGTTCGAGCGTGTGGCGCTGGAGTTCTTGGGTGTAAGGGTCTGACGGGAGCCCCCGCCGGATGGCGTTGGTGACGCCGTCCAGCCGTTCCGCCATGCGGGCGCGCCGGCCCTCCAGGATGCGCAGCCGGGTGTCGACGTCGGTTTGGGCGAACATGGCGAAGCGGACGTCGAAGTTCTCATCCTCCCAGCTGGCCGGCCCGGCCTCGCCGAGCAGGGATTCCAGGCGCCCGAGGCCGGCTTCGGTCAGTTTGTAGACGATCCGCCCGCGCCTTGAGGGCCCGACGGCCCCGGCGTCCAGTTCTTCCGCCGATGACGTGATCAGGCCTTGGTCCGCCAGGCCCCGCAGGCAGGGGTAGAGGCTGCCGTAGGAGAAGGGGCGCAGCAGCCCCAGCATCTCGTTGAGGCGTTTGCGCAGTTGGTAGCCGTGCATTGGATTGGAGTGGAGCAGCCCGAGGATCGCCAGTTCGAGCACTTGCGAGCGGTTGCGCACGCTGGCCTCCTTGAACGGTTCAGGCGACGGTCGGGGCTGAATTCACGAATCAAGCGATGCATCGATCCGATACATCTATACATTAGATCGGTTCAATGCTTTGGTCAAACCTATCGTTTCGGCCGTTCGCGCGACCCGGCCAACGCCACCCGGCCAACGCCACCCGGCCAGACGGCATCGGCGGCCTCAAACCGTGGGTAGTCTCTTAGCCATGGCCAAAACCACAACCACGTTCGTCGCCCGCCCGCTGGCCGGGCTGGCGCTCGAAGCCGAACTGGTGGCGATGCGCGAAATCCTGCCCGCCGCCGTCGCCACCGCCACCCTGGCCGAGGCCCCAGGCGGCGGCCCGGTCCGCCTGGTGACGCTGCTGCCGCAACTGGCGCGCGGCTTCAAGGCGGCCGATGGCGTCCCGGTGGTCGCCTTGCAGCCGTCACACCCGTCCGATGACGTTTCCCAAGACCTCGGCAACGCCCTGGTCGCGGCCCTCGCCGCCGAGCCCAAGCAGGCGGCGGCGCCGACGGCGTTGGGGGCGGGCGGGCCGCGCCTGCAGGAATTGATCGACCCGGCCGGCGCCAGCCACTTCGAGTTGAAAGACTCGTATGAATACTGGACGGAACTCGACCCCGAGAACGAGGACTTGGCCGACGCCGCCGTCAAACTGGCCGACCAAGTGACGCCGACCGCGGCCGTGGGCGAGATCGCCGGCGCCTACTGGGCTCAAATCAACGGGCGCGAATATCTCCGCTGGTCTCTTGGCGTCGAGGAAACCGAACTGCTCGACGGGCTGGCGCGACTGCAGGCGCAGCGCCGGGCGGGCGTGGTCGAAGGCGCCAAGTACGCGGGCGCGTTCCGGGCGCTTGGCCTGGTCATACCGGTGTGGGAGCTGCCGCCGGGAATGGGTGCTGAAGAACTGGCCGAGCCGCTGGCGGTCTTCAAGGCGGCCCTGGACGAGGCCTTGGCGGACACTTCGCCGCTCGACGCCAACCAGCGGCGGTCGCGCGCCGGGCTGGTGGCGCGCTTCCGGACGCTGCGCTGACGCCAATACCACCGCGCGGCCGTCTTGGACATTCACCCGGATGCTACTAAACCTTTAAGAGCAGCGGGCTAGTGTTTGGTGATGGGTTGCACTCAGGGGTTCTAAAGTGGTTCGCGTGAGTGGACAGGGGTCCTGCGCCGAGCCGGTCGCGCCAGCGCAGCGAGTGGCCGTGATCATCCCCGCGAAGAATGAGTCTGGTCGCATCGGCGCGACCGTCACCAGCGCGAAAACAATCCCGCGCGTCGACCTGGTGCTGGTGGTGGACGACGGATCGGCGGATCAAACCCGGCGCAAGGCGCAGGACGCGGGCGCGGTGGTTGTGCGCCACTCGCACAACCGAGGCAAGGCCGCGGCCATGGAAACGGGCGCGGCCATTGTGGCCATGCGCGACGCGGACGGCGACCCAGCCCGGCTGCTGCTGTTCCTTGACGCCGATCTGGGCGACACCGCCGCGGCGGCGGCGCCCCTGATCCGGCCGGTGGCGGACGGCGAAGTCGATTTCACGGTGGCGGTGCTGCCGCCGCAGATCGGCGCGGCCGGCTTCGGCGCCGTGGTCCAACTGGCGCGCAACGGGATCGCCAAGGCGACCGGGTTCGTGGCCCGCGCGCCCCTCAGCGGCCAGCGCTGTTTGACCCGCGAGGCCTATGAGGAAGCCACCCCGCTGGCCCACGGCTGGGGTGTCGAGGCGGCCATGACGATCGACCTGCTGCGCAAGGGCTTCGCCGTTCAGGAGGTCGAGTGCGACCTGCGCCATCGCCCGTCCGGGCGGACCGTGCGCGGTCTGACCCACCGGGCCGCGCAGTACCGCGACGTGACCATGGCCCTGGCCGCGCGCGGCGTCAGAATCGCCTTCGGCTCCATCGGCCGCGGAGTCAAGCGGATCGTGGTCCGCGGCCGCCCGCCGGTCCGTCCCCCCGGCCACGAGGACGCCTAAGAACCCGGCGAAGAACCTGGATTCCTAGGCCAAACCTGCGTTTGCCGTCCGCGTTTCCGCTGGTCAGCGTGCCGCTGCCCTGCGCGGGCACGGCCGGAGCGTGGTGATTCACCACGCTCCTAGATCGTTGATCCCCGGGGGCTGATTCTCGGGGGCTGATCCCCCGGCGCTGCCGGGGCGGGCGGCGGGGTCAGGCGGGGCGGGCGGCGCGGGTGAGGGCGGCGCTCAGCGCCGGAGCCGCCACGGCCAGGCCGGTCACGGCCACGATCAGGCCCGAGTCGTTGACCGCC
>JAITJZ010000113.1 GCA_031278655.1 Bifidobacteriaceae bacterium | reverse complement strand
GTGGGGCAGGCGTCTGCGTCCATCGGGTCGCAGCCGATGTCGATGACGCCGCCGCCTCGGCCCTTGCCGCCGCCAATGCCCGCGCCCGACTCGCCGCCCGTGGCTTTGACTGTGGTTTGTCCGGTGATGGTGATCGCGCCCCCGTAAGACCCCGAGCCGCCGCCGATTCCGGCGCCGCCGGCGCCACCCACCGCTTCGACGGCAGCTTGTCCAGTGATGCTGATCGCGCCCCCGTTGGAGTTGTTGCCGCCGCCGATTCCGGCGCCGCCGGCGCCTCCTGTGGCTTCAACAGTGGCCTGGCCGCTGATGGTGATCTTGCCGCTGTCGGCGTTGGGTGCCCCGCCGATCGCCGCGCCGCCGTCGCCGCCGGCCGCCGTCAAGCTCCCCGTCCCGGAGATGGTCAGGGTGGCGCTGCCGTGAACATAAACGGCGGTGTTGTTATAGGCCGTGGCCGTGTTGCCAGAGGCGTAGCTTTGGTACAGGAAGCTGTCTCCGAAGAGGAACAGCGAGACGTTCGCGCTCGCGCCCAGGGTGATGACTGGCACGTTTCGAATGGCTGTCGCCAACGCAATCTCGTCAACCGCCAAGCTGGCGTTGACGCCATCGTTCACGATTATGTTGCGAACGTTCGAGGAGCCGAACGTGGTTTGGCAGATTCCGTAAGTCCCGTCGTTGGTGAAGGTCAGAACTGCCTGAGAAGATGAGCCGGTCACCGTCCAGCCGGTCCCGCTGGCGCTGGTGTTCACAGTGCTGAGGTCGATGTCGCAGTTGGGGGTTTGGTCGTCGGCCGCGTCCCCCAACTCCGCGGCCAACGACTCGCCTCCGGCGGATGCCGTTGCGAAAGACACCGCGGCGGTGGCCAAAGCGGCTGCGACGACGCGCAACAGTTGCTTCATCCGCCCGTGCTCCTTCCAAAGGGCACCCTGAGTGTCCTGAAAACCAATTGATTAACCGCCAGCAGTGCGGAGTCCCGGACAGAACGCCTTTCGCCAGCGCTAAACGGCGCCGGCCGTGAGGCCTCTGCTGGCTATCCCCAATCTCTGCAACGCTCAGGCGGGCGAGTCTATTCCCGAGCGCCAAAGATTTTTCCTCAAAACTGTGAAAAAAGGCAAATCCCCTGGTTCATGCGGGTGCGCGAGCCGGACTAAGCCGCCGATTCGCCGATCGGCGCGCGTGAAACCGGCCGGGCCCAGCCCGGCGCGCGGCCAAATGGGCACTCGACGCTTTTCGATTCATCGAGCAGTCAATTTGACCACCGCGTCCCTGGGCGCGTGCGACGCCTTGACAGCCTGTTGACCGTTAACTAATGTGTGCGCTAACGGTTATGATAACTGTTCTCAGCAAAGGGAACATTGGCGTCGCGCCTGGCATGGCGGGCGCCGTAGAAGCGAGGTGGACGATGCGCGGGGACCGCCGCCAGCGCCGCCAGCGCCGCCACCAGGCGCCACCAAGCCAGACGCGGCGGCGGGGCGCGGCCAACCGGGCGCTCCCAGCGGTCGCGTCGCTCGTCATCGGCGGCCTGCTGCTGGCCGGATGCGCTGCCAAACCGCTGCTGGCCGCGGACTCCGGGCGTCTCCAAGTGGTGACCACGACGGGGCTGCTGCGCGACTTCGCGCAGAACGTTGGCGGCGAGCGGGTGGAGGTCGTCTCGATCATCCCGGACGGCGCCGACCCGCACACCTACGAGCCGACGCTGCGCGACGCCCGCAACGTGGTCTACGCCGACGTGGCCTTCTCAAACTACGCGCTGCTGGAGGAACACAACGTCATCAAGACGCTCGACTCCAATCTGCGCGATGACGCGGTCAGCGTGTCGCTGGTCGAGGAATCGGTCAAGTACGCGGCCGAGGTCATCCCCCTGGTCGAGGACGTCAACCTGGACACCATCTGGCTGGGGCTGCGGGCGCATGGCGACGGCGCCGCCCGCTACGGGGCGACCCGAACTTCCGAAGTGCTGCTGTCCGCCACCCAGGCGACCGGGCCGGGGGACGTGTTCGCCTACCTGACCGGCACCTTTGGCGACACCGACGTCTACTTCGACTCGTCGGACGGCTTCGACCCGTCCAACGGCTACAAGGACGACACGATGAGCCTGCCGACGGACGCGCACACGCATCTGTCCTGGGCGTTCACCGAACCCGGCGTCTACAGGCTGAGCCTGGAGGCGCGCGTCCAAGCCGACGCCACATCCCGCCCGCAGGAGCTTGGGCAGGCGGTGTTCACGTTCGTTGTCGGAGTGAACCCGGCCGAGGCCGGGATCGGGGACGCGGTGGTCTTGAGGCAGGGGCACGCGGACCTGACGGCGAACCTCGCAGGCGGGACGCTTGAGATCCACCACGACCCGGAGGGCGGCGGGGAGCAGACTCAGATCGCCTACCAGCCGGACGATGTCGTCATCGAAGTGCCGTCCAAGGCGCTGGCCGAGGTCCCCGCAGGGACGCAGTTCTCCTTCCTCGGCCACGCCGGCACGCCGATCTACCAACTCCCGCAGGCGGTGCTCGGCAAGCACGTCCACGGTGAGATCGACCCGCATCTGTGGCAAAACGTGCGCAACGCCATGGCCTACGTGCAACTCATCCGCGACACGCTGATCGGGGCAGACCCGGCCGGCGCCCGCGACTACGCGGCCAACACCGCCGCCTACCTGGCCGAGCTGGCGCAGACGGACACTTATGTGCGGGACACCACGGCGACCATCCCAGAGGCGAACCGCTACCTCATCACCACCCATGACGCCTTCGGCTACCTGGCTCACGCCTATGACATCCAGGTGGCCGGTTTTGTGACGCCGAATCCGGCGGCGGAGCCGTCGCTGGCGGACCGGCGCAAGCTGTCGCAGACGCTCAGGACGCTGCGCGTCCCGGCTGTGTTCCTCGAGCCGAATCACATCGCCCGCGCCAACGTCCTCACAGAATTAGCCGCCGAACAGGACGTGAAGGTGTGCCTGATCTACGGCGACGCCCTCGATGACCGCGTCACGAGCTACGTCGAGATGATGCGCTTCAACGCCGACTCCCTGCGCGACTGCCTCGGCGGATGAGCGCGCCCAATGACCGCGAGAGATAGGAAGCAGTGCCCATGACGACCCCCACCCGATCCCGCCGGCGAGCCGGCGCCGCGTTGACGCCGCCGGTCGCGTTGACGCCGCCGGGCGCGCTGACAGCCCTGGCCGCCGTGGTGGCGCTGGCGGCGCTCGCGGCGCCGACCGCCGCCTTCGCCGAGGGCGACGACGACCCGAACCTCAACCAGATCTTGGACGTGGACTTGGCGGTTGTCCACGGGCCTTGGACATTGGAGGCGGGCCACGTCGACATGGGCCCGAAGTTCGTCGACGGGCGCTGGACCTTCCTGATCCACGATGACGCCGCCAAGGCCGACGCCGACGCGACCAGTGTCTGGCGTTACCCCGAGGAAACCGTGCTGCGCGTCATCGACCAGGCGGCGCTGCCGGTGCCGGACGACCCGGCTTACAGCTTCGTCGGCGCGGAGCCGGGCGCGTCGGTGTGGGTGGTGCCGCAGACGCAGAACCCGGATGTGGTCTGGCTGGGCTGGAACACGCAGGACCCGGAGGTCATGGCCAGCATCGACCGCGGGGTCACCCTCTCCCTGACCGGCATGCAGGGGCCGGGCGTCATGACGACTTACCTGCAGTCGGGTTCGTTCGGCGAGCCGCAGTTGCTGTGGGATTCCCGCCTGGCGGATCCCCAACCGATCTGGGTCGATGTCAACACGCACACCCACGCGAACTGGGTCTTCACCGAGCCCGGCGTTTACCTGCTGCGCCTCGAGGCGACCGCCGACCTGGTGGACGGCTCGACGGTCACCGACACGCAGGTCATCCGGTTCGCGGTCGGCACGGACACCCCGGTGGACGATGCCGCCGCCGCCGTTTGGGATGGCGGCGAGGACCCAGCCCCAGCGGCTGAGACGCCGCCAGCGGCGAGCGCGGCTGACGCGACCGACAGCGCGGCGGGCGCGGCGGCCGGCGGCGCGGCGGGCGAGGCGGCTGGCCGCGACCCGCTGGTGACCGTCCTGGTCGGCGCCATCGGCGTGGTGGCCGCCGGGCTGATCGCGGGCGGGACGGTCGTCATCGTGCGCGGGCAGCGAGCCAAACGGCGTGCGCTCGACGCGACCCGCGGGGGCGCCCGATGAACCTGGCCACCCCGGCGCTGACGGTGGAGAACGTGTCCCTCGAACTCGGGGGCCGGCCGGTGCTGACCGGCGCGGACCTGAGCCTTCACCGAGGCGAACTGGTGGGGCTGATCGGGCCGAACGGCGCCGGCAAGACCACGCTGCTGCGAGCCGCCCTCGGCCTGCTGACCCCGAGCGCCGGGCGGGTGCTCGTTGACGGCCGGCCGGCCAAGCCCGGGCGGGCGCCGATCGGCTACGTCCCCCAACGCCACGAGTTCGCCTGGGAGTTCCCGATCTCTGTGGCGAACGCCGTCATGACCGGGCTGACCGGGCGCCTTGGCCTGTTCCGGCGTCCGGGCGCGGCCCACTGGGAGGCGGTGGCCGACGCCCTCGAGCGCGTGCGCCTGTCCGACTTAGCCGATCGGCCTGTCGGCCAACTCTCCGGCGGGCAACGGCAACGGGTGCTGGTCGGCCGGGCGCTGGCCGCCCGCCCGGCGGTGCTGCTCCTGGACGAGCCGCTGGCCGGCCTGGACATGCCGACTCAGGAACTGCTGTCCGCCCTGTTCGCCGACCTCGCCCGGGAGGGCCGCGCCGTGCTGGTGACCACCCACGACCTGCTCTCGGCGCTGGACGGCTGCGACCGGATCGCGTTGCTGAACCGCAGCGTCATCGCCTGCGGCGCGCCCGCCGAACTGGCGGCCGACCCGGAACCGTGGATGGCGACCTTCCAGGTCGGCGCCGACTCCGCCCTGCTGCGCCTGCTGAAAGCCGCGTGACCCGTGAACCCGATCGACTTCCTGACCGACCTGTTCAACCCCGATCTGGCGTTCCTGCCGAAGGCCCTGGCCGTGGCGGTGATGTCGGCCATCGTCTGCGGGATTGTCGGCACCTTCGTCGTCTTGCGGGGCATGGCTTTCATCGGCGATGCCGTCGCCCACGCCGTCTTCCCGGGGTTGGCCGTGGCGTTCGTCGTCGGTGGGAACCTTGTCATAGGCGGCATCCTGGCCGGGGTCCTGACCGCGGTCTTGGTGGCTGTGTTCGCGCAGAACCGGCGCCTCAAGGAGGACTCGGTCATCGGGGTGTTCTTCGTGGCGGCGTTCGCGCTCGGGATCGTTGTCATCTCCCGGGCGCCGGGCTACGCCGGCAGCCTGCAGCAGTTCTTGTTCGGGACCATCACCGGCATCCCGGACTCCGACCTTTATATTGTGGGCGGGACCGGGGCGCTGGCGCTGGGCGTGATCTTCGCCCTGCACAAGGAGTTCGTCACGATCTCTCTTGACCGCGAGTCCGCCCGGGCGATGGGCGTGAAGGTGTTCTGGCTGGACCTGGTCCTCTATGTCCTGGTCACCTTGGCGGTGGTGATCAGCGTCCAGACGATCGGCAACATCCTTGTCCTCGCTTTGCTCGTCACCCCGGCGGCCACCGCCCGGCTGATCACTGATCGGCTCGGGATCATGATGCTGCTGTCCCCGATCATCGGCGGCGTTTCGGCGTTGGTGGGGCTTTACATCTCGTGGTCCTGGGATTTCCCGACCGGCGGCACCATTGTCCTGGTCCTGACGGCCGGGTTCTTGCTGGCCTGGGCCTTTGCTCCGCGCAGCGGGCTGATCGGCAGGGCCCGGCGGCTCCGCCGCCGGGCCGGGGTGCGGGCGGGGGGCCGGGCCTGGGGCCCGGCCTGGGGTCGCCGGAACCCGCCCGTTGCCGACCGGAACCCGCCCGCTGCCGACGAGTCGGCAGCCCAGTCGGCCGCTCAGACCAGGGCCGGGCGGGCAGCCGCCCGTGAGCCGGCGGCTCAGACCAGGGCCGGGCGGGCAGCCGCCCGTGAGCCGGCGGCTGATCCCGCCGGCGAGTTAGACACCGAGACCACCCCTGAACCTTTGACCACAGGAGTTCTGCCATGATCGACCCGACGCCACGCCCCCGCGAATCCTTCGACGCGATAATCCAATCCGAACCCGATCCGCCGGCCCCGCCAGCGCCGCGCCGCCACGGGGCGCTGGCGGCCATGACCATCGTCTTTGCCCTGCTCGGCGCCTGCGCGCTGGGCGCGGCCGCGCTGACCGGATCGGCAAATGGCGCGGCGCCCGCGCCGACAGCGGGCGCGACTGGGACCCCGACTGGGACCCAGACCGGGACCCAGACCGGGACCGCCGCGGCCGGCGCGACCGCCTCCCAGGCGGCGCCCTCCACGCCGAGCGCCACCCCCGCGCGGCCGGCGCCAACTGCCCCGACGGCATCGGCGGCCAAAGACCGGCCATTGGCGGAACTGGCCGACCCGGCCTGGGTGGCGAGCGTGGCGCGAGCCGGCGCCATACCGGAGCGGGCGCTGGCCGCCTACGCGGGCGCGGCCCTCGCCACCGCCGAGACGCACCCCGGCTGCGGGATCGGCTGGAACACCCTGGCGGCGATCGGCCTGGTCGAATCCGAGCACGGCAGCATCAACGGCGCCAGCCTGGGGGCCGATGGCTGGGTCACCCCGGCGGTCATCGGCCTGCCGACCGGCGCCGACACCGACGGCGGCCAACTCGACGGCGACGCCGCCCAGGACCACGCCGTTGGCCCGATGCAGTTCATCCCATCCACCTGGGCGCTCGCCGCCCAAGACGGCAACCGGGACGGGAAAGCCGACGTCAACCAGATCGACGACGCGGCCTTGGCCGCCGCCGCGCACCTGTGCGACGTCGGCCAAGACTTGACCGATGCCGCGAACTGGATCGCCGCCATCGGCGCCTACAACCCCGCCGTCGAATACAACAACCGCGTGGCGGACGCCGCGAATCACTACGCCACGCTGCGCTGAGCCGGCCGGCCGGCCGGCCGGACCGGACGCGGGCTCGTTGAGCCCCATGTCTGGCCGGCCCGGCGACATAAACCCGCGCAAGTTTGCGCGGCGGTCAATGTGTGCGGGGGTATGTCACCCGCCCGCCCCGGGCCCCCCCGCAGGGCCAGCGTATCCGCAGGTGGGAGGCCCGCGTGCGGGCTGGCGGCGGGCTCTGGCGGCGCGCCGCCGGTCGTAACCCCGCGCAAGTTTGTCCGGAGGTCAATGTGTGCGGGGTTATGTCACCCGCCCGCCCCGGCCGTTGCGCGCGTGGGCGCGAGGTAGCCTGGCGGAGTGATCGATTTCGAGGTTTGGAACGGGGGCCTGCGGGATCTGATGGTGGACGCTGTGGTGACGGGCGTGGGGGTGTCATTGCGCCCGGTCGGGGAGTGGGACCGGGCCGTGCGGCGGCTGGGTGGCGATGATGTCGAGGCGGCTTGCCGGGTGTTGCGGGAGACCACCTTGCGGTCTGGATTGGGGGTGGGTCAGGCGGCGGTGACGACGGCGGGAAAGTTGCCGTTCAGGCGGTTGATCCATGTGGCGGGGCCGATTTATTCGACGTCGGTTGACCGTTCGGAGGTCTTGGCGGACTGCTACAGGAATTGCTTGCGTCTGGCTGATCGGGAAGGCGTGAAGTCGGTGGCGTTCCCGCCAATCTCGGTGGGGGAGTTCGGGTGGCCGGCCTATTCGGCGACGAGCATCGCGGTTGAGACTTTGGTGTTGACGCCGACGGGGGTTGAGTTGGTGGTGCTGGTGGCGACGGCCCCTGAGGTTGATGCCGCCTACCGGTCCGCGTTGCGTCTTGATGTCGCCGAGTGGTCGGAGTTGGCGAGCGACGACTGGCTGCACCCCATCCGCAGCCTCGACCCCGGCCCGGCCGGCCCTGACGGCACAGGGCCCCTGCCCCAACCCGCCCCAGCCCCAGCCCCAGCCCCAGCCCCAACCCACTCGCCGAGACAGGCATGGCTTCCCCCTGGCCTGGCGGCGCCCGGGGCGCCGTCTTCATCGCTGCCGATCTGACCGCGAACTGACCGAAGGCTCGCCGCCTTGCTCGCAGCACCGTCAGTTGGCCGTTCACCTGGAAGAACGCGAGCCGACGGCCCCGCCCGGGGCGAAAATCTTTATCCCGGGTTGGTCCTGCCGCCGCCGAGGAACGTGCGCTAGCGTTCAAGCGTCCAACGCAACGAAAGGCTCCCAAGTGACCGAGTACCACGTCGCCAAGTCTGGCTCCGACCAGGCCTCCGGCGCCGCCGCCGACCCATTCTTGACCATCAACCAGGCCGCGCGGGTCGCCGCCGCCGGCGACGAGGTCGTGGTCCACGAGGGCGTGTACCGGGAGTGGGTGAAGCCGAGGCACGGTGGCGCGGGCGACTCCCGCCGGATCACCTACCGCGCCGCCGCCGGCGAGCGCGTGGCGATCAAGGGTTCGGAGCGGGTGGTCGGTTGGGTCCGCCAGACGCCCGATGCCGTGGGGGCGCCCACCAGCGACGGGGCCGGCGGGGTTTGGGCTGCGAAGCTGCCGAACAGCCTGTTCGGGGACTTCAACCCGTACGCGGAGAGGCTGCGGGGGGATTGGCTGGTGCGGCCGGTGGGCGCCGAGGCGCCCAAGCACCTGGGGGATGTCTACCTCAACGGCCGGTCTTTCTTCGAGGTCGGCTCGGTGGCGGATGTGTTCACGCCGCCGCGCCGCCAGTCCGTGCGGGATGATTGGACGGGTTTGGAGGACCCGGTGGCGGACCCGGAGCAGACCGCGCGGGTTTGGCACGCCGAGGTCGGCCCGGAGGAGACAACCATCTGGGCGAACTTCGCCGGCGCGGACCCGAACGTGGAGCTGGTCGAGGTCAACGTCCGGCGCAGCGTCTTCTACCCGTTGGCGACGGGGCGGGATTACATCACCGTGCGCGGATTCGAGTTGGCGCACGCGGCCTGCCCGTGGACGCCGCCCACGGCCGACCAGCCGGGGCTGATCGGCCCGAACTGGGCGAGGGGCTGGATCATCGAGGACAA